>JAFWWX010000253.1 GCA_017517985.1 Clostridia bacterium
ATACCGATAACAAGCCAAACAAGCAGATTTGGCTTTGTCTCAAGATTCTCTGCCGCATTATCACCCGTCAAAAACAGGTCGACAATCTGTTGCGAAAACACCGGCACAACCAATTGCAGGATGTTGCAAAATATGGATAAAAACAATGCCAGAATATATATCGCATGATATCCTTTTAGATTCTTCCACAACCATTTTAATTGATACATGGGCGAATCCTCCTTTTCTCTTGTAAGTTTAATTTTTATATATTATAATAACTATGTAACCATAAATAAATGGCTTTTATTCTACTAAATATGTAATATTTTCAGATTGGAGCATCAATATGAACAGAATTTCCTATAGACTTTCCGATATCCCCTGCGTCAGTATTGCAGACCAGAGAATAGTAACCACATCATACAAACACCTGGACCGTACCCGGCCTTTTCATGTCCTTTTGTATGTTCTCAAAGGTAAAATTCCCATAATTGAGGATAACACCGAATATATAATTGAGCAAGGCTCACTCTTTTTTTCAAAGAAAAATGTGCACCACTGGGGCGAGAGAATGATAAAAGCAGGAACATCCCTCATATTTGTTCATTTTTTTCTGCCGGATGCCGGCGAAACAGATAAACCCTGTGAGGAATTTTCTCCTCAGTTTTCTCTCGAAAGACACAGAATGGAACTTGAAGATTATGAACAAGCTTTAATTACTCTTCCTAAAATGCTTACTAACTTAAGCGGAAGTGCCGTTGAATATAAACTTCAGGAACTCGTTTCATATTATAATTCAGATGATGTTTTCAAGAAGCTCCATTTGAACACAATGTTCGCTGAAATTCTTGCCGATTGTTACCAGCTTCAGTTCAGCAACCTTAATACTGTGTCAGACATGCGCGTTGAAGAAATAATGTCTTTTCTTCGCACTCACCGTGATGAACCCTTCCGTTCAGCAGATATAGAAGCACATATGCGTTTAAGCTATAAATATTTAGAAGAAAGCTTCAAAAAAAAGACCGGCATGACAATCCAACAATATCATACCGACCTCCGTATACATGAAGCTGCCAGACTTCTTCGTTCCACTCTTCTTTCCGTTTCTGAAATAAGTGCAATGATAGGCTATCAGGATCCACTCTATTTCAGCAATGTTTTCAAGAAAGCTACCGGGTATTCACCGCGTGCCTATCGTAACAATATAGGAATTACAATTATTGACTAATAAACAGTATATGGGATACCGTTTTTGCGGTCTCCCATATTTTCATTTTCTCCTGCATCTGCTGCTTCGAAGCTGCCTAACCTGCTCAAACACCTCTTTATTTATAATTGCTTCATGATGGTCAGGCACACAAATCCAGTCTTTTTTTGGAACCGACCGCATTTTTTTATCCTTGTAGCTTATCTTCTGCTCTTTGCCTTGAATAAGTGTACCTATGTAAGCCTCATTGGCAAGAATTTTTTTAATGGTACTTTGACTCCATTTATAACACTCTTCATTTTGCTTTCGTTTTGCTGACGGATTACTGTACAAAAGCCCCTTACTCTGCTTCCATGCTGTAGGAGTAAGCACCTGATTACACCTTAATTTGTCCGCAATCTGTGCTATACTATAACCCCCTATATACATATTAAAAATATCCCTTACAACCTGTGCCGTCTCTTCCTCAATTTCAAGCTCATGCCTGTTATCTGCCGCCTTTTTATAGCCGTAACACGCAAAAGACCCTATAAACTCCCCATCCTGCATCTTTTTATGTAAGACAGCCTTGATATTCTCTGACAGGTCCTCGCAGTACCATTCATTAACAGGCCCGCTTATCTGCCGTGCCTTTTTGTTTCCCTTAACTGCCGTATCGTATGTCTCTACAACGCTTATAAACCTTATACCCCACAACGGAAAAAGTCCGTGGATGTATTTTTCAACCAGCTCCATATCCCTCGTAAATCTCGACTGCGTCTTACAAAGCACCACCGAAAAACGACCAATTTTTGCATCCTCTATAAGCCTTAAAAACTCCGGTCTTTCCCTGTCAAGTCCGCTTCTGTCTTCATCTATATAATAATCATAAATTTCAAAACCATTCTTTAAGGCATAATCTGTAAGAAGCTTCCGCTGATTAACTATGCTTTCGCTGTTAGTACCGTCTTCGCGCCCGCTATCCTCTTTTGAGAGACGGCAGTAAATTGCTACAAGCATAAAAACACCCCGCATTTTTTTTAAATTCTATGCGGGGTGGGGATGTACCAATGCGTTATAGTTTTATTCTCCGATGCTCTGAGTAAGCAACTCCACATACTCCTTAAACATCATCCTTCCATAATCGGTAATTCTATATATTGTCTGCCGCTTTCCCGTTACTTTTTCACTTAGCAAGTATATATTTTACTTTTTGCATAATTATGATATACTATGAACAGCGCATAAGAAAAACAAGCGACGCGAAAGCGGCATTTGTTTTTCTTGCGAGTATGGTATAACAGAACTCAAAGGAGGTTTACATAAATGAAAAGTATAAAACGTGGCCGCGGCCCTTCCATGATGGGTGGTATTTCAAGTGTCTTTGCTATATTTTTCGGCGTATTTTGGATGATTTTTACATTCTCTATCGGTGCAGGTCCATTTGCACTGTTTGGACTGTTTTTTATCGCAATGGCCATCATATCAGCCGTCTATAATTTCAAAAATGCCACAGGCAAGAACCGTTACTCTGAATACGATATTACCGAAGGCAACGAAGAACCGGACCCATTTAACGAACGTTTCAACACCGATTCAAATTATTGGTATGACTACTCTTCCGACAATAATCAGAATACCACGCAGAATTCCGCAAGCAAATTCTGCCCTTACTGTGGAACCAAGGTTGCGACAGATTACGAATTCTGTAATAACTGTGGTAAGAAATTACCCTAGAATTACCGAAAAATAAGCTTTTTCAAAAACAACAGAGCGCAGTCAAAAGCTACGCTCTAAATTTTTATAAGATATCTATATATTCTCCACTCAAGGCTTTATTCATGCTTCTTACGGCACAAAACTTGCCGCACATTGAGCAACTGTCCTCTATTTCAGGCTTTCTGTCATCACGAATTTTCTTTGCGGTCTCCGGGTCAATAGAACACTCCCACTGTTTTTCCCAATCAAAGTTTCTTCTTGCATCTGCCATCCTATCGTCAATGTCCCTTGCGTGAGGAATATGTTTTGCAATATCCGCCGCATGAGCTGCAATCTTAGATGCAATGATGCCCTGCTTAACATCATCTACATTGGGCAGTGCAAGATGCTCTGCAGGTGTAACGTAGCAAAGAAATGCTGCCCCCGCAGAAGCCGCAATTGCTCCTCCGATTGCCGAAGTAATATGGTCGTATCCCGGAGCAATATCTGTTACAATCGGGCCAAGTACATAAAAAGGTGCTCCCATGCAGATAGTCTGCTGTAGCTTCATGTTGGCTTCAATCTGATCAAGCGGCATGTGACCGGGACCTTCTACCATAACCTGAACATCCTTTTCCCATGCCCGCTTTGTAAGCTCACCAAGTCTGACAAGCTCCTCAATCTGGCATACATCACTTGCATCTGCAAGACATCCCGGGCGACAAGCATCCCCAAGCGAAATCGTAACATCATATTCCCTGCAAATATCCAGTATGTCATCATAGTATTCATAAAAAGGATTTTCTTCTCCTGTCATGCTCATCCATGCAAATACTAGCGAACCGCCGCGCGAAACTATATTCATTTTTCTTTTATGCTTTTTAACCTGCTCAATAGTCTTTCTGGTGATACCGCAATGAATGGTTACAAAATCCACTCCGTCCTCAGCATGAAGACGAATTACGTCAATAAAATCCTTCGCGGTAAGTGTTGCCAAATCTCTCTGATAATGTATAACACTGTCATATACCGGAACAGTTCCGATCATAGCCGGACACTCGCTTGTAAGCTTCCTTCTGAAAGGCTGTGTGTTCCCATGCGAAGAAAGATCCATAATCGCTTCAGCACCCATATCAACCGCCGCCATAACTTTTTTCATCTCGATGTCATAATCCTTGCAATCCTTGGAGACGCCCAGATTGACATTTATTTTCGTGCGAAGCATCGAGCCCACACCATTTGGCTCCAAACATTTATGTAATTTGTTTGCGCATATTACAACCTGACCTTTTGCGACAAGCTCTCTGATTTCTTCTTCACTGC
>JAFWWX010000254.1 GCA_017517985.1 Clostridia bacterium
AACATGATACCCTCCGAATTTACAAATTTAAACATAATAATTATACTACAACAATTGTTAATAAATCAACAAAAAACGTCTGATATATATAAACTTTTATTCAGTGTTCTTCAAATGATATTGGTGTAATATCAATACTACTATATTACTCATAAATTGTGTTTTTTGTGATTAGAACCAGAATGTAATTTGGTAAAAAATCCCCGCCTCTTTTCGAGGCGGGGAAAAGATGTTATTAGTTTTCTTCGAGGTATGAGGAAGATGTGCTTCTGAGATTATTCTTTACAAGCAACAAATCATCAACATCTATAACGCCGTCTTCGTTTATGTCAACAGCATCCTTCAGTTTTTCATTGGCACCTGTAGCGAAACCTCTCAGTACACGTACAAAGTCGTTGGAGTCGATAACTCCGTCGCCACAGTCGTCTGCATAATTGCTCTTAATATCACCGGGGATAAGAGTAATATCAGGAATTTCAAGTCCGTTTTCGCCAACAGTTACTACGCTTTCATATTTAAGGTAACCGTTTTTTGTAACTTCGATTGTGTATTCAGCATCCTTCTTAAGATATACTCCGATGCTAAGACTGTCAGTGCCCTGCTGTGTATAAACTGCTTTTCCGTCTTCATCACGAATGGTAATTTTGGGAAGATTGTTGTATACAGTTCCGTCAGCATATGTTTTGTTATAAGGAGTTGCACCTTCAATAACAGGAACAGTTACTTCAAGTTCAACTTTGCTGTAATCCTCGTCAATTTCATATGTTACTACATATTCTTTGCCGTTTTCAAGAATTATTTCTGTTGCCTCAACCTCATTAACATATGACTTTATACCGGGAATTTGCTTGATTGCATAGCTTGTGATATATCCGTTTCCGTTAACTGTTGCATCACCGATTGCGTCGGTGTTGTCTTCGGGCACAAGAATGAGGATTCCATTGTTAGGCTTGTTGAAAGTCTTTGCGGATTCTTTTATTTCTTTGGTTGTGATAATTATATCCTTGCCGTTTACATATGTAGTACCGCTTAAACCAATTGTAGCATTTTCAAAGTTGCCGCCAAAAATCTTGGTTACTGCATTTTTGGTAATTGTTTCATTTGAGCTTGTGGAAGAGGGGGAAACAGTGCCATTAAATGTACCGCCGGTAATTGTAAGATAAGCATTACCGTGAATACCCTGTGCTCCTGTGTTCTTGTAACCTATAACAGCGCCTTTGAATATACCACCTTCAATTGTCACATAAACATCACCGTTAATGTAGTTACCACCTGTGCCACTGTATACAGGACCATTAATGTAGTTGATTTCTCCTGTATCACCCTTGATTGTAAGGGGAGCGGCAACTGTAGGATCTTTTTCACCGTTGTAGTCACTCAAATGAATGTTAAGGGGATTTGTTTTTACTTTTACACTGTCAAGTGTAAGAGAGGAACCCGCACCGTGTACAAGTATTATATCGTCATTGGTTCTTAACTTGTCAATTGTTACATCTTTAAGAACAACATTTCCGTTCTGGAATTTTTTGAAGCTTGAATAATAGAATTCAGCATTATCTCTATTAAGACCGATAACTGTGAGGTCGCCCTTGGGTGTTCTGTCAGTAATAACATTGAGGTCAACGCTACCTGCGATGTAGTAAATTACATTGGGATTCTGTTCAAATGCTGTTTTGAAGTTATCATATACAAGATATTCGGTGTTTTCAAAGACATAGGAAGCGTTTTCACCTGTTGTATCAACAAATACACCCTTCTTACCATCTTCAAGCTCAACATATGTCTGGCCGCTTGATGTTGTGGCACTTATTGATATAGGTTCACCTGCCTGGTAGAAATCGTCTACAGCAAACAATTCAACCGTGTATTCTTTATCAAGTTCAAGACCTGTTATTTTTGCGGTTTCAGTTATTGAAGTAATATAGTTTCCGGGGATGTTACCGAGAGCGGGATCCTGAGGGAATTCGTAATAGAAGTTAGTGTAATATCTTCTGTGAACAACTTCATTGTTGTTTGCGGGGTCTTTAATTTCAAGAACATAAAGCATTACCATGCCGTCTTCGTCTTTTGCATCAAGTGTAAGTGTTATGTTAAGACCGCCGATGATACCTTCTGATGAAAGATAAGCAGAAGCTTCGTTTTCAAAAGCGGGAAGTGTGGTGCTTGCTTCTCTTGCATTTGTGCTGAACTGTGCAAGGTGTGAACCGTTTGAGCTGATGTTGGTAACATCCCAAGCATCACGGATAAATACCGGAGCATCAGTTGCTTCAAACTCGGTGTTGTATGCGTAATTTTCAAAGTTTGTGAACTTGTCTACAGTATAAAAATCAGAGTTTTCTGCATAGTCTTCTGAGTAGGATCTGTAAAGGTCCATTCTTTTGATTCTTACATTGAAGTTAGCATCAACTTCAACATAAGCAGCGTTGGAAACAGAAGCTTCGTGCTTGTTGTAGTTGAATGGGGTGTAAGGGTAACTTGCACTATTGGAGGTAGCTTCACCAAACAATGTGTTTGTAACACCATTTACGGTTTTGGTAAGTGTCAGGGACTTTGCAGTATCAAGATAACGTGTAGTATTAGACTCTATTGTGATATATCCAAGGTCAGAGTTTATTGCTGTATCATTGTGGATTGTTGTATGGCTGTGTCCGCCCCAAGTTATTGCCTGAGGATACTGCTCGAGCAGGTCAGTGATAGCAGTTTTTCCGTAGTGGTCGCCTATGTACATCGCATCCTGAGGTGTGTAGTGAGAAATGATAAATATAGGCTTGTTGGGGTTTTCTGCAACTGATGTATCAAGAATTTTCTTTGCCCACGCAAGAGAAGCGTCACTCATTGAAAGTTCGATACCGATAAAGTGGATTCTGTCGTTACCTTCACCGATTGTCATGTGCATATTACCGAGTCTGAGGCCGTCAGCTGTGTCGGTAAGTGTGGTTGACTTGTCAAGGTGTCCGAAATACTTATCGAAAAGTGCGTCGGCGGAAGCAAGAGTTACACCATATTTTGATGCAAATGTATCTGCTGTAACTGCTGTGCTGTCATTGGTGTTGTAATCTATAAGGTCTGCAATATAATTTCTGTAGGGATTAGCAGTTTCATAACCGTCAGCTGCTTTGCTTGAGCTGTCGGGATTATGTTGCCAGCCACAGAGAACAGCTGCGAAAAGGTCTGCTGCATATACTTTGGAAAGTGTAATGCTTGTACCATCTATTTCCTTGGTAAAGGAGTCGGAAACACCGCGTGCACTTTCGTCGTGGTTGCCAAGAACATAGAAAAGCTTTGTTGTGTCATCAAAACCATTGCCGCGGCCGTTAACACTTCCTGCTGTCATATAAGCGTCATTTTTTCCGCTGGTTGCGGGATTTATAACCTTTTTATCAGCTGTGAAGGTAACACCGTTATCAGAGCCCCAAACACCGCGTGCAAAGTTTGCTACTTCACGCATGTTCTGAGTAGCTCTGTCACCGTAGCTGCTGAAGGAACGAACATTCGAACCACCATTGGCAATACCGTCTACCATATCGCCGCCAATGAGAATAGCATCAAGTTTTGCATTAGGATCTTTTTCCTTAGCTGTCTTCTGCAAAACATCAATTGCGTGAGACCATTCCTGCTGGGGTGCATCTGTTACCTTACCGGAACCAACGCCATTCTGATGAATGTCGGAAACTACGCCGAAACGAAGAATAACATTTTCTTCATCAAATGTATCGCCCTGAAGAATTACTTCTTCTGTAAGGGTAGCGTCATCTGTCATTGTGTCCTCCTTGTAGAAACCTTTTGCATCGGCATCGTTTTCAGCTGCCATTGAAGCAGTCGTGAAAACACAGCCTGACGTTATTAGCAACCCTGCCAATAAAGTCGAAAGAACTCTTTTCATTAGGATATACCTCCAAAGATAATTTTTAACAAAATGATTATACAGCATATTTGTGCAAAAGTCAAGTATTTATTACAAATTAGACACTATATATTGTAAAAAAAATACATAATAAAAAAGAACAAACCGCATATGTTGCGGTCTGCTCAAATTATAACAGCTTTTGTGAAAATCAACCTTTGTATTTTACTAAAAAATCAATAAAATCATCAACGGTTTTCTGCTGCTTTGAGGAAAGTAGGTTGTAGTTCTGTATAAGAAGACGCATTTTAGGTGAAAGTTGATCACCCTCAGAGAAAAAATCATCACTCTTTCCTGCGGCATAAAGATAGTCTTCAATGTCAACACCGTTTTCGCTGTTTTCGGCAAGCTTGGTTATAAGTTTTAGTCCGGGCGGATTTTCCTGCTCGCACATAATGAGCTTGCGAAGCTGAAGATAGCTGATTCCACTCTCGAGAGCGAATCTGCGTACAGAGCGCTCGCCCTTTGCTTTTTCAATCAGCATTGCGAATATTCTTTTGTTGAAAGTATTGTTTCGTTTCGGCATAGTATTCTCCGCCTGCTCTGATAATTTTTATTAAGTGAAAGATACCACAAAAAGTGTAAAAAGTCAAGGAGAAATGTATTTTTTTATTATGTAACAGGGAGTAAAGATTAAAAATTAAGGGAATGTTCAAAAAAAATTAAAAAGAAAAACAGAAAAAGACCTTTACAAAAAACTTTTGGTGTGATATACTATTTCAGTAATTGTCTACCCATAACGAGGCTTGGGACAAAATGACCTTGTAAGAATTTTCCGAATCTTCCTTATTTTATAAAGAGGATTTGATTATGAAATGTCTGTTTGCCGATATACGGACACAAAAGGCTTTCACCAACCCCTGCTTGGTTTTGTGGCGTACATTACAAAAATAATTATTGAAAAGGTGGAAAAAACAATGCTTCAGAAAGACGAAAAGCTTTCAATCATCAAGGAGTACGCAACACACGAAGGTGACACAGGTTCTCCCGAAGTTCAGATCGCAGTACTCACAAAAAGAATCAACACACTCAACGAGCATCTCAAGGCTAACAAGAATGACCATCATTCCAGACGCGGTCTTCTTAAGATGGTAGGTCACAGAAGAAATCTTCTCGGCTACCTCCAGAAGAAGGACATAAACCGTTACAGAGCGATTATCGAAAAGCTCGGAATCAGAAAGTAATTTCCGAAATAGGGAGCGAAGGGCTTTTTGCTTTTCGCTCCTTAGGTGTGTAAAAAGAGAAAAAGCAAATTTTAAAAAAAAGTGTCAGGTTCATATTTAGCATTTATATAAGAAAGAAAATCTCACCCGGGAGAAACTAACCTTGATTACGCATTATTCATTTTAACTTTGTATCCCGATATTTTCTTTTTTGTATAAGTGCTAAAGCTTGACGCTTTCAAATGGGAAACCCCAGGAAAGGAAAGGTAAAAAAGATGATTGAAAACTACAGAGTATTCAAAACAGAGTATGCAGGCAGACCTCTTGTTGTAGAAACAGGCAAGATTGCTCAGCTTGCAAACGGCGCAGCACTTGTAAAGTACGGCGAAACAACCATTCTTGCAACAGCAACAGCAAGCGATAAGCCCCGTGACGGTATTGACTTTCTTCCTCTCTCAGTAGAGTATGAAGAAAGACTTTATGCAGTAGGAAGAATCCCCGGAAGCTTCCTCAAGCGTGAAGGAAAGCCTACAGAAAAGGCAATTCTCACTTCACGTGTAATTGACAGACCCGTAAGACCCCTCTTCCCGAAGGATCTTCGTAACGATGTTCTCGTTGACCTTCTTGTACTCTCTGTTGACCCCGACTGTTCTCCTGAAATTACCGGTATGATTGGTGCTTCTATCGCACTTTCCATATCCGATATTCCGTGGAACGGACCTATCGCAGGTGCATTTGTTGGTCTTGTTGACGGCGAAATCGTTATCAATCCCACACAGGCACAGAGAGAAGTAAGCACACTTGAACTTACCGTTGCATCCAGCGAAAAGAAGGTTGTAATGATTGAAGCAGGTGCTAAGGAAATAGAAGATGACAAGATGTTTGAAGCTATTATGGCTGCATACAATGAGTCACAGACAGTAATTAAGTTTATAAACGATATTGTTGCAGAAATCGGAAAGCCTAAATTCGGCTATCCTTCCTGTGAGGTTGATCACGACCTTTATGATAAGATTTCTGAATTTGCAATAGAAAAGGTAAGATTTGCTCTTGATACCGATGATAAGCTCGTTCGTGAAGAAAGACTTGGTAAGGTATACGAAGAAGTGTTTGCACAGTTCCCTGAAGACACAGAGGAAAGAAAGCCTGAAATGGAAGAGTGCCTCTACAAGCTTCAGAAGTTCGTTGTAAGAAGATGGCTTCTTGATGACGGCAAGCGTGTTGACGGAAGAAGACTTGATCAGATAAGACCTCTTGCTTCCGAAGTAGATATTACTCCCAGAACTCACGGCTCAGGTCTGTTTACAAGAGGTCAGACACAGGTTCTCACAACAGCAACCCTCGGACCTGTAAGTGATGCGCAGATACTTGATGGTCTTGATGACGATGAGTCCAAGAGATATATGCACCACTACAATATGCCCAGCTATTCTGTAGGTGAAACAAAGCCTTCCAGAGGTCCCGGTAGACGTGAAATCGGTCACGGTGCACTTGCTGAACGTGCTCTTGTTCCTGTTCTTCCCTCAGTTGAAGAATTCCCCTATGCTATAAGACTTGTATCTGAAGTTGTATCCTCCAACGGTTCAACGTCCCAGGGTTCAATTTGTGCTTCAACTCTTGCTCTTATGGATGCAGGTGTTCCGATTAAAGCTCCTGTTGCGGGTATCTCCTGCGGTCTTATTACCGAAGGTGAAAGATGGATGACTATGATAGACATTCAGGGCCTTGAAGACTTCTTCGGCGATATGGACTTTAAGGTAGCAGGTACAAAGAAGGGTATTACTGCAATTCAGATGGACCTTAAGATTGATGGTCTTACACCTGAAATCATAAAGGAAGCATTCCGTACAACAAGAGAAGGTCGTTTCCACATTCTCGACGATGTAATGCTCAAGGCAATAGCAGAACCCAGAGCAGAAGTTAAGGACTGCGCACCAAAGATGCTTTCAACCAAGATTGATGTTGATAAGATCGCTGAAGTTATCGGTAAGGGTGGAAAGGTTATCCAGAAGATATGTGCAGATACAGGCGCTAAGATTGACATCGAAGATGACGGTAGCGTATTTATCTCCGGTATTGACAAGGAAGCATGCCTTAAGGCTCTTAAGACTGTTGAAGCGATAGCTCACGACCCTGAGGTTGGAACAGTATTCGTAGGAACAGTTACAAGAATTCTTGATTTCGGTGCATTTGTTGAATATGCACCCGGCAAGGAAGGTCTTTGCCACATTTCTAAGCTTGACAAGAAGAGAATTGCAAAGGTAACTGACGTTTGCAATGTTGGCGATGAAATCAAGGTTAAGATTATTAAGATTGACGACAAGGGCAGAATCGACCTTTCAAGAGCTGCTTGCCTTGAAGACTAATTTATAATAGTTTAATATTTTAAATTAAATTTTAATGTAAAAAATTATACCTCCTGCGGTGGAATCAGTAGTCTGTCGCAGGAGGTCTTTTTATAAAAAACTTTTTTTAGTTGCAAATATGGTAACATTTTTCCATTTGTAACATAAAATGAATAATATAATCCAGAATAAAAAGATTTTTGTGAGAAATAATACTGTTGCAAGGGTTAAAAATGTTGTATGGATAAAATATTTACATAAATCTATTGACAATTTGCACATTTTGTTATAAAATATATGCGGAAATGCAAACAAAAGATTGGAGAAAATACAATGACAGAAGAAATAAAGAATGTTAACGAAGAGCTTGAAGGAGAACTTGACTCAACAAAGGTAGTGGAAGAAATAGAAATGGTAACACTCACCGATGAGGATGGTAAGGAAACAGAGTTTGAGCTTATAGGAAGACTTACACTCCAGGGTAAGGACTACATCGCCCTTATGGCTGAAGATAA
>JAFWWX010000255.1 GCA_017517985.1 Clostridia bacterium
CTCTTATATAACGAAAAATATCCGTCTTTTGTTCTTGAAACTTTTTCGCCGTTTACAGTCAGAGGATACATAGCATCAGATATTCCAAGAATATATCCCGATGCCTGCGTTGTTGTTTTCGCTGTGGGATAGTTTACACGGAGCTT
Organism: Clostridia bacterium; assembly: GCA_017517985.1. The sequence continues at coordinate 147 of JAFWWX010000255.1, forward strand.
CTGTGGTTCAACCTCGTTTTTCTCTGATTCTACAGCATTTTCAAAACTTCTCTTTATATCATCACGCACACCGGCAGTATTTTTCTTTATATCTGCATAGCCATAAAAAACGCTTCCTTTATATGATATAAGATTTTTTGAAAATTCCACCTGAATCGGTATTTCGTTTTTTGCATAGTCCGGAGCCTTATATGCCGCGTGACCTATATAAAGGTCAACACCCGTGCCGTCAAGTTGTGCGTTCCACCATCTTGCAATATTATCAAAGGGGGCGGCTGTCGTCGCAAAACTCCAGTAAATCTGTGGTACAAGATAGTCAACATATCCTCCGTTCACCCAGGAGAGCGCGTCGCAGTAAAGAGAGAAATACGCCTCAAGTCCGCTTGATGAGCTTCCGGGGACAGGGGTATTGCTTGTATCGTTCGCCCATATACCAAAGGGTGACACGCCAAACTTCATATTTTCGTCAGCAGCTTTTACGGTATCATAAGCCTCTTTTACAAATGTATTTACATTATTTCTTCTCCAGTTAGCCTTGTCCATACCGGCACCGTACTTCTCATAGGACTCGCTATCTGCAAAATCCTCAGCACCTGCCACAGGATAGGGGTAAAAATAGTCATCAATATGTATACCCGCAAGTTCAGGGTAATTAATACACAGCTCCTTTATACCAGAAATGATTACTTCCCTGGCATCAGGATTTCCGGGATCAAAATAAAGTTTTCCGTCAGAATATGCAACGACATATTCAGGATTCAGCCTTGCAGGGTGATTTTCCGCAAGAGTATTGACATCGTGCTTTGGGTTTGCAGCACTTCCGTTTGTAACCCTGAAAGGATTCACCCATGCGTGAACTGCAATTCCGTATTCCGGGGCTTTTTCAAGTATATACTCAAGACTGTCAAAGTTATTTTCCGGAGACTCTCCTTGAATCCCTGTCACAAATTCTGACCAGGGGAATATATCCGATTTATACAGTGCATCGGCGCAGGGTCTGACCTGAAAAAAGATTGTATTAAAACCCACATCACGACAATCCTTAAGTATTGCATCAATCTCATTTTTAAGCTGCTGCTCGGAAAGTCCTTTTTTTGACGGATAGTTCAGATTCCCAACAGATGCAACCCACACACCACGCATTTCGTCTACAACAGCTTGCGCATTATTGTTAGAATCCCCCTGCTCTACTTTGTCAACAATCGTGCCTGTTGGCATATCACCACCCGTTTTTTTGTTTATGAGAGAATTTAGGATGGTAGCAACCACAACACAGGCTGTAACAATTGTCGCAGCTGTTGCAAATGTACGCAAAAAACCTTTACCGTTTCCGGAACCGCCCTTTTTCACTTTCTTTTCTTCGGAAATAGTTTCCGGAATATCCGTAGTATTTCCTTCTACTTTTTCAAATATTTGTGTTATTTTTTTATTTCCACCAAATTCTTCAAGTCTTTCAGTATTCATAATTATTCCTTTCACTCACTTACAAAAAGAAAAAACCATCATTACGGAAATATCCCTGCAAAAGAGTGCATATACTATATATACAGGTATAAACATTTCCAACAACATTATACAACAAAACATTACAATTTTCAACATCTGTCGACAAAACCTTGTTGCTAAATTGTTAATTCTGCACAAGTAAACTTATTACTTTCAATGAAATAATTGCCAAAAGCACAAAAAGGATATATTTTTAAAAAGTATTCTTGATTTTTACAAAAAAATGTGTTATACTATTCAAGTCGGTTACACTTTTGTATCCTAAAAAGTGATAGAACATGGCCGTGACCGTGACAACCTTTTGTGTTTGTTTGGGTATGGAATAAGGTCGTGACCGTGACAACCTTTTGTGTTTGTTTGGGTATGGAATAAGGTCGTGACCGTGACAA
>JAFWWX010000256.1 GCA_017517985.1 Clostridia bacterium
CACTATAGCATACTGAAAGGTCGCAGCCGAGAAAGTGATGAATACAGCTTGTATATACAAGAACAGCACGCGGTTTATTCGGAAGCTTATTTAATATATCCGTTACACCCTCAATAATAAGTTCCTCATTATCTCCTGATATAACATTGTTTTCTCTGACAGCTACGGTTGAAAATCTGTCACTCATACCAAGTTCAGCTGCTGTGAGAACAACGCCGCGAAGGCACCCCTGTGCGCAGACAAAAATCTGATGTGATTCAGGTATAAGCATACCTGTATGAACAATATTCCACATACCTCTTGCCGGTGCAGAATATTCAAGACCGGAAGTAAAAGGGGAAGGGAAGTTCGAATCCTTTATTTTCAGCGTAACATTGCAAACATCTTCTTTTTTGAATAGCTTTTTTATAGAGTTCAAAAAGCACCATCCTTACATTTTTTAATAATGTTTTCAGCAAGTATTCTGTATTCATTTGACATTTGGCTTCCCGGAAATGCTTCAACTACTGTTTTTCCAAGTTCTTCCGCTTCCTGCACAGTTTCACTTCTTGAAAGCTCACCTATAATTTCGCTGTTTATATCGTCTGCAAGCTCCGAAACTTTTTGAAGTTCATTCTTGACATTTCTTTTGTTAAGTATAAGTCCCCCAAATTTTGCGTAACCTCTGTTTTTAAAATTGTCAACAGCTATCGCAATATTAGCGGCGGCATATATTGACATATTTTCACCGCTTGTAACAACAAAAACATATTCGGCGTATCCCGGCCTCATAGGCATGGTAAAGCCTCCGCAAACAACATCTCCAAGTACATCATAAATTACTATATCGGGGCAATGCACTTCATACGCACCTTTTTCAGACAGTTTTTCCAGAGCTGCGATAATGCCTCTGCCGGCACAGCCCGTTCCCGGAGCAGGTCCACCAGCTTCTGCACATATTATACCTTTATATCCTTCTCTTACCATATCCCAAAGTTCAAAATCATTACCTTTATCACGGACAAGGTCAAGAATAGTTGTCATTTTTTCTTTTCCTCTCAAAAGGACCGTGGAATCAGCCTTAGGGTCGCATCCAATCTGCATAACCTTATATCCCATATCCGCAAGTGCGGCAGATATGTTTGCAGCGGTTGTAGATTTTCCTATTCCGCCTTTTCCGTAAATTGCAATTTTAATCATTTTACCCTCACAAATATTTTGATTATTCTTTGTAATCTCCTCTTGAACAAACAACTTCATATCCAATTTCTTCCATTTGTTTTTTTAGAAGTTTTATGCCTGTTTCTGCATCAAAATCAGTTCCTATTTTATTATCGTACAGCATATATTTTTTTCTGACACTTGAAGGTGATAAATTTGGCATCACAACATTGCATCCCGCAAGAACACCTTGCTGTCTTCCATCATTTTCTGCAGTTCCAAGTGCCGTAGTTGATGGTAAAAGCGATTTTGGAAGCATTATTCTTGTAAGACTTATCAGCATTAATGTAAGCTGAACACTGCCTGCACTATATTTTCCGAAAGGTGTGTCCTTATGGGGAATAAATGGACCGAGACCAACCATATGCGGCTTGAAATTCTGCATAAATACCATATCTTCTGCAATATCAGCTTCTGTTTGATGGGGAACACCAACCATAAAACCGCACCCTGTCTGATAGCCTATCTCTTTAAGGTCATAAAGACAACGGATTCTTTCGCTGTGATACATTATAGAGGGATGTATTTTTCCGTATAATTCTGGATTTGCTGACTCGTGTCTGATAAGATATCTGTCTGCGCCGGCATTATAAAGCCTTATATACGATTCCCTGCTTCTTTCACCGACAGATAATGTAACTGCACAATCAGGAAATTCAGACTTTAATGATGAGACTATGTCACA
>JAFWWX010000052.1 GCA_017517985.1 Clostridia bacterium
CAACTCTTGCTGGTGTTATTAAGGGCTGTCTGTCAAACAGTGCTGTTGACAAAATCTACGGTATGAAAAATGGTGTTGAGGGACTTCTCAGAGAAGATTTTGTTGACATCAGAGAATATTTCAAGGGTCCTCGTGACAAGAATCTTCAGCTTCTTGCTTCCACCCCTGCTTCTGCGCTCGGCTCCTGCAGAAAAAAGATTAATGACGATGAAACAATTGCAAATATTTTCAGAATACTCGAAAAGTATGAAATCAGATATTTCTTCTATATAGGCGGTAACGACAGTATGGACGCCGTAATGAAGCTTTCAGGCTATATGAAGGAGCATCCTGAGGTATACAAAGTAAACTTTATCGGTGTTCCCAAGACCATTGACAATGACCTTGTTATGACAGACCATACCCCAGGATATGGCTCTGCGGCAAAGTATATTGCCGTTTCTATGCAGGAAATTATGAGAGATGTTGCCGTTTACACAACAAAGGCGGTTACCATTGTTGAAATTATGGGCAGAGATGCAGGCTGGCTTACAGCGGCATCAGCTCTTTCAAATCACCTTTGTGGAACAGGCCCTGCACTTATATATCTTCCGGAAGTCGCCTTCGACAACGATAATTTTATAAAAGATGTAAAGGCAAAGCTCAACGAATCCGACTATGTTGTTGTTGCAGTTTCAGAAGGAATCAGAGATAAGGACGGAAACTACGCAGCCGAGGCTGCAATGAGCGGTGCAACAGACACCTTCGGTCATAAATATCTTGCAGGAACAGGAAAATACCTCGAAGAGCTTGTGAGAAAAGAGATAGGATGCAAGGTAAGATCCGTAGAACTGAATATACTTCAGAGATGTGCTTCTCACATTTCCTCGAAGACAGATATAGATGAATCAATCAGAACCGGTGATGCGGCGGTACGCTTTGCAGTTGAAGGCGAAAGCGGTAAAATGGTTGTTGTCAGAAGAATTGCCGATTCTGAAGAATATGCTGTTGAAACAGCCGTTGAAGATGTGAAGGAAATCGCAAACAAGATAAAGAAAATGCCGAAATCCTTTATTGATACAAAGAATAATTTTGTTACAGACAAATGTATTGAATACATGCTTCCTCTGATTCAGGGAGAATATCCGTCCCAGTTTGAAGATGGCCTTCCAGTTCACTTTGTATTCTGATATAAAATTTACAGCCGGGAGATATTTCCGGCTGTTTTTTACACTTTTCATTTTCACTCAAATATCATATTCAATTCATTTTATACTGTTGAAATTTTGTAAAAAGTATGGTATACTTTACTTGAAGATGTTTTACGACTTTATGCCGTCACAACACGGCGGAATGGAGGATCAATATGAAAATTACAGGGAAAATTCTTGTACTTACACTTGCATTTTTAACTCTTTTATGCTCCTGTAACAATAAAAAAACAAAGGATAAGGCTGTTGACAATTTAGTCAATGGTACAGGTGCGGATATAACAGAAAAAGTTACAATAAATCCAGATGACAAAGCTGTCTTTGAAAATACGAATTTAAAGGATGTAATTGCAAATACCCTTAAAAAATCTCCGGATGAGCTTACTTACAAAGACCTTGCTGACATAACCGGAATCAGTATCAGCTATTATGCTGAACGCATAGGCGATACAAACGAATACCGTGATGTTTGGACTATCAGAGCTGAGAGAACAGGCTTTAATGAAGTATTCGATATTTATTACAACACTTCAAAGGAGAAACGTGAATCACTTGAGAGTCCTTTGGACTACTGCTTTACAGCAAATTTTGATAATTTTGACAATTATAATGATTTTAAAATTCTGACAAACCTTAAAGTCCTTTCTCTTTCCAGCGAGTATACAGTTATTGATATTAATCCCCTCGAATATATAAAGGACATTTCAACGCTTGAGAGTCTTTCAATATACAATTATATTGTTCCGGATCTTGCATATGTCGAAAAACTTAAAAATTTGCGTTCATTTAGTATCGGAATTAACCGACGAAACATCGAAAACGCAGAAGCTGTAGATTTCATTGAAGATCTTTCGCCCTTGAAAAGCCTTACAAAGCTTGAAGGACTTTACATTTACGGAAGTATTGTTTCTGACCTCTCCCCTATAGCAGAACTTCCAAATCTCAGCATCATTTCTGTTACAGATGGTGCTCTTGGGGATATTTCTCCGGTTGCGAAAATGAAAAACCTTACTTCCGTTACCTTTGATTACAACGGTATTGAGGATGTTTCTCCGCTTGTAGCTCTACCGAAGCTTGAAACAATAAATCTTGATTACAACTACATACGTGACCTTACTCCCTTTGAAAATCTTAATCCCGATATTATAAGATATGTTTCGGTTGATATGAACCCAATAAACAACGACCTGCCACTCAGACACCTGGGCGAGGATAAGGTTAATCTTGGATATGATGTTTCCTGGGATGAGAATTAAAATTTAAAAAAATAAAAATTTTATAAAACTATTGTAATTTGAAAAAAGTAGTGTTATAATGTATCTGTTATACGGTTTTGTGAAACACCGTAAAGATTTATAAATTTTTGGAGGAAATTATGGCAAAAAATTATTCTAACAAAGAGAGCAGAGCTTCTCTCATTTTCACCTGGATACTTATAATCCTTATTGCAATTGGTTCGTTTATGATTTTTAAGAATTATAAAGACAATTATTCAGATATTATCAAAAATGACGAGCTTGCACAGGCACTTTCAACTGCGTTTGACAAGCCTGTAGGTAAAATAACCACGGATGATCTTGCTTCTGTAAATGCTATAGCCTTTAACCTTTTTGAAGAAAGTCTTTTGAATAACTCCCAATCAATCGCAATTAATTCCAGCGAAAAAAAGAATTATATCACAGAAGCAACATTTCTTTTAAATGACACTAACTATTCTGCTTTAATCCCTTACGATGAATTTCTAAACTATCTTAACTATTTTTCCGGAATCAAGAGCTTCACACTTGAAAGACAAACATCATTAACATATATTCTCGGCATGGAAGACCCCGATTCAACTGTATTTGATATGAACAAGCTCCCTTCTGAAACATTTAAAAATCTCGAAAATATTTATGTGTCCAATGTTGCTGTGAATAATGCAAATTCTCTTGGCAATCATAAAAATTTAAAAACACTTCAGCTGAATAATACCGGCATTAACGACATTTCTTCATTTAATAGCCTTACAAGTCTTGAAGCACTTGCGTTTAACGGCGATGATTTTTCAGACATCTCTGCCTTAGAATCTCTCACTAACTTAAAAACACTTGTGATTGCAGGTAATAATATAACAGATGTGTCTACTGTAAAGAATCTCACAAATCTTGAAGGTCTTGCCTTGTCCGGCAACAAAATTACAGATGTAACAGCAATTGAAAATCTTTCAGCACTAAAGGAACTTTCTGTTACTGACACAACAATTACTGCACTTCCCTCTTTTGAAAAGCTCACTGCACTTGAAGTTATTGATCTTAGCAACAATGGTCTTACAGATATTTCTGCACTTTCCGTTCTTAACAACGATAAGGTTAAGAATGTTTACCTTACAGGTAACGCAATTGAAGACTTCTCGCCCATCGCACACATTGCTGAAGACAAGATTACAAAGGATGAGCCTGAAGAGGAAAATGAAGAAGTAGAAGAAGAAAAAG
>JAFWWX010000257.1 GCA_017517985.1 Clostridia bacterium
AATGAATACGCAAAAAACAAAAAGGTTGTCCGTATAATCGAGCTTGCAACAGAAACGCTTTCAGGTATTCCGTCAATTATCTATGGTCTTGTCGGTATGCTGATATTTGTACAGTTCTTTTCACTCGGAACAAGCTTACTCGCAGGCTCGCTTACACTTGTTATTATGACACTTCCAACAGTTATAAGAACAACACAAGAGAGCTTGAAAACAGTTCCGCAAGGCTACCGTGAAGGGTCACTCGCATTAGGTGCAGGCAAATGGTATATGATTAGAACTGTTGTATTGCCATCCGCTATTGACGGAATTGTAACAGGCTGTATTTTATCAATCGGAAGAATTGTCGGCGAAAGTGCGGCACTTCTCTTTACGGCAGGTATGGCAAATGAAGTTCTCGGACTTGTTGATGCGGTAAAACCGGGCAATGCAGGCTCATCACTTACAGTTGCACTTTATATGTATGCAAAAGAACGAGGCGAATTTGAAATTGCCTTTGCAATAGCGGCAATACTTTTGGTACTAACATTTGTAATCAATATGAGCGCAATGCTTACGGCTAAAATGTTGAAAAAGAAAGGAGCAAGATAATGGGAATTATTACTGCTAAAAACCTTAATTTGTGGTACACTACAAACCACGCATTGAAAGATATTAACATAGAACTTCCCGAAAGACAGATTACTGCGTTAATCGGTCCATCGGGATGTGGTAAATCTACATTTTTAAAGAGCCTTAACCGAATGAATGATTTGGTTGAAGGTTGTAGAATTGAGGGGAAAATAACCCTTGACGGAATTGATATTTACAAGGATATAAATGTCAATATTTTAAGAAAAAAGGTTGGCATGGTTTTCCAAAAGCCTAACCCGTTCCCAATGAGCATTTACGACAATATTGCATATGGTCCCCGTATTCACGGTGTCAAATCAAAGGTAGCCTTAGACGAAATCGTTGAACGCTCTTTAAGACAGGCGGCAATTTGGGATGAATGTAAAGACCGACTTAAAAAGAGTGCTCTTGGTATGAGTGGCGGTCAGCAGCAAAGGCTTTGCATTGCAAGAGCTTTGGCGGTAGAGCCTGACATTCTACTTATGGATGAGCCGACATCGGCGTTAGATCCTATTTCCACATCAAAAATCGAAGATTTAGCGGTGGAGCTTAAAGAAAAATATACAATAGTTATGGTTACACATAATATGCAGCAGGCGGCAAGAATTGCAGATAAAACAGCGTTTTTCCTGCTTGGCGAAGTCATAGAATTTGACGAAACTGAAAAAATGTTCTCTACACCTACGGATAAGAGGACAGAAGATTATATTACAGGAAGGTTTGGTTGATATGAGAAATAGATTTGATGAACAGTTAAACAACCTGAATAATGAACTTATTACAATGGGCGCTTTGTGCGAAGAAGCAATTTCATCTGCGGTAAAACTGCTTATTGATAATGATGTAAAAATGAAAGAAAATGTCCTTGATGCCGATAAGCAGATAGACCAAAAAGAAAGAGATATTGAAACTCTTTGTATGAAGCTTTTAATGCAGCAACAGCCTGTGGCAAGTGATTTAAGAACGATTTCCTCTGCTCTTAAAATGATTTCTGATATGGAGCGCATCGGTGACCAGGCATCCGATATTGCAGAA
>JAFWWX010000258.1 GCA_017517985.1 Clostridia bacterium
CACGGACCGCATCTTCGAGTCTTCGTTTCCAATCCTTTTGTGACGATGAGCTGAATCCAATTATAGGATCCATGTTAAACTTTACAATATCTTCTACCCATTGTTCTACAAGGTGCTGATACGGAGCAACAATGACGACTGCGAGTTTGTCTTCGAGCGCTTCGGATATTCTTGATATTGCGCCAAGACCTGTAAATGTCTTACCTGTTCCTGTGGCCATATCAAATATGCCTCTGAAACCTTTTCTTTCCCATTCATCAATGGCTTCATCCTGATAGTCATGGAACTTCACCCAACCGGGAACTACTGCACCGCTTCTTTCATTCTTACGGAGTTCCTCGTTGTAATTGAGTTCATCTATCTCAGCAATTTCTTCCTCATCAACATTCTGATAGTCTAATTTTTCAGTTCGGATATACTTTTTAATGATTTCATCCTTTACTTCCGGGCAATCTACTATTTCCACGCCCGGTTCTGTGTTATTCCAAACCGAATCGAATGCTGCAGCTTTCGTTTCTACTCTGTCAGAGTCATAGGTCCATGAGCAGAAGACATCTATTGATTCATAGTTGTGTGAGAACGCCATATCGCTTTCGTTCATAGAGCCGGTGAAGGCTATTGCATTGCCTTCTGCATCATACATGAGTCCCATCTTCTCATGGAATATGCCGACATTGTTCGTTTCTATAAATGCTATCTTGATATCTAATTTTCCTGTTGCTATTAAATGAGCAAGCATATTAAGTCTTTTTTCTTCAAATTTATTCTTTGGGTCGTATAACTCTCCTAAGACAGATTTCCTAATTACCTCATCTCTGCTTTTGTATCCGTCTTTGATTGCTTCCCAATCCTCATTTGAAATGTGAGGAGAAGCGACAAGCTCTATTTTACCGCCGTTATCGACAAGTTTTGACAATCCTTTTGAAATGTCAGCAAGTGCTGTCGATGAGAAAAAGCCAACTGCTCTTTTATATAACACGGATTGACCGAGGACAGGACAATAGAAATCTTTAACAATGTTATCTATTAAAGAACGATATTCTTTTTTCAGTGTCAAGTCTTTAAATGACATCCTTCCATCTCCTATCCGTTGAATTCTATATAATCAAGTGCATCCTGAAGCTTTTCTAAATCTTCATCGGTGTTAAAGTAACCGATGCTGAATCTTACCGTTCCTTCAGGTGAGGTTCCAAAGAACTCATGAGCAATCGGTGAACAATGAAGTCCTGTTCTTACAGCTATTTCCTGTTCATTGAGAACCTGTCCTATATTATCACTGCTGTATCCGTCAAACAAGCAGGACACAACACCAATATTACTTTCATCATCCTTGTACCCGACAAGCTTGATATTTGAATATCCTTTGATAATATCTACAAGCTTCGTGGTGTACTCTTTTTCCTTTTGGTATATACTTTCTACACCTTGCTCTAAAATCCATTTTAAGGCTGCATTCAGCCCTGCTACGGCTTGGATGTTGCGACTACCCGACTCGTACCTTTCAGGCACCGTTTCGGGCATTGTATGGCTTAATGAGTCGATTCCTGAACCGCCGTACATAAGAGGTTCAAGTTTTGATTTGGAATCAAGAATAAGTCCTCCGACACCAAAGCTTCCATACAATGTTTTATGACCTGCAAACACTACATAGTCTGCCTTTATTTGAGACAGATCTGTTGGTATAAGTCCTGCAGTTTGTGCCATGTCAACAACGGTTATAGCATCGTGTTCTTTAGCAAGGTCGCATATTTCCTTTATTGGAGCGATAAGTCCACACACATTACTCGCATGACTCATCACTACGACATTTGGTTTTGCATCCTGAAAGTCATATTTGATTTTTTCCAAATCGTATGTCAGGGTTTCTTTATTTACGGTGAGTTGTTTGATATGGATTTTATAAATGTTTTGCAAATGGTATATCACTCTCATCACAGAGTTATGTTCAAACGGAGAAACATAGACAGTATAATTGTCATCCCATCTGATGCCCTGCAATATAATATTCAGGCTCTCTGTTGCAGAGGTTGTGAATACCACCTCCTTGTCATGGCAATTAAGCAGTTCTTTTACAAGCTGCTTTGTTTCACTATAAAGTTTTGATGCCTTGTTTGTCATATCATGTTGGCCTCTGCCTACATTGACTCCGCACTCACGATAAAACTTATCCATGAACGCATAAACCGATTCCGGCTTTGGATATGTAGTTGCGGCATTATCAAAATAAACCATACCTTATCTCACCTTGCTTTTTTATATTATCGTGGACTTTACCATTTTCTTTATTATTTGATCAACCGAATGTTTCATCGACTCATTATCATGCAACAAATATACATTTGAATTTCTGCCAAATGAAAGTTGCTGCATAATTTCCTTGCTTGGTAAATTTGCTCTGTCATATATAACACAAATTGCAAATTCAGTGTTTCCATCAAGTGCAACTATACTTTCACATATTTCATCAGAACTTGTTGATACTCTATACCTTACTTTGTTTTTTTCATCAGAGTCTGTAAACAAATCTGATGCTGACAAAGCTAATTTATATTTTGAGATTAACTCTTCACTTATTGAATAAACAAATAAAACA
>JAFWWX010000053.1 GCA_017517985.1 Clostridia bacterium
CTTCTCACGGGCCTGCTCACTTGTGTAAGGATAGCTTTCAAAGTGAACTGCATCAACTGTAACACCGCGTTTAGCAGTTAAAAAGCCTGCAACAGGGGAGTCAATACCACCTGAGAGAAGAAGTAAAGCCTTTCCTGCACTACCTTTCGGCATACCGCCTGCACCATCCTCTGTGCCACAGTGAAGATATGCGCCGAAATCACGAATTTCGACCCTCACAACAACATCGGGATTTTCAACATCAACACGAAGGTGTGGGAAACGGGAGAGAATTGCACCACCGCATAGTCTTGAAATTTCAGGAGATGCAAGAGGGAAGTGCTTGTCTGAACGCTTTGTCTCAACTTTAAAGGTTCTGCACTTTTCCATTTTTGGTTTGATATATTCGGGAAGTGCTGAGAGTATAACATCCATATCCTTTTCAACCTCGCACGCACGACACAGAGCTACAATACCGAATACCTTCTTGCATTCTCCGTAAGCACGGCTGATGTTTTCGGCTGCATCTTCGTCCTGCGGGAAAACGTATACTGTTGACTGTGCTTTTGATACTTTGTAGTTACCTACCTTTTTTAGTTTTTTTGAAAGGTCATTGAGAAGCTGGTTTTCAAATCTTGACTTGTTAAGTCCTTTCAGAATGAGTTCTCCGTATTTCAATAGAATTACTTCTTTAAATTTCATCATATTCTTTGTATCCTTTCAGGCAGTTATCTATTTTGTTATTTACAAATTCTGCAAATTCCTTATTTGCTTCAATTTTTATCATAAAGTTGGTCTCGCCAATGGTTGTTACATAAACATAGATATTATCCGGCTTGTAGTTTCTCGTATAAACATACTGCGACTTTATATGGTAATTGTCTCCGCTTTCATTAAACTTTTTTTCTTCTGCCATATAGCTCGCAGAGGAAATAAGTTCAAGTTTTCCCACAAGAGCTTTTTTTCTACCTAGAGATTTATATATATAAAGTGATTTGTCATCACATTCGTATTCAAATTTTGTAAGAACATATTTAAGTAATATCTGTATTGCTGCTGTTGCAGTACAAACAAATGACAGCTGAAGCAGCCATATAAATTTTGGAAAGCTACCTGCAAAAACAAAACAAAATGCTGAAATTGCAGATAAAATAATTGTAATTAATAAAGGCTTTAAATTTTGTGGCTTCGGTGAATAAGTCATAATAACTCCTTGTGCTTACCTGTCGAAGATTATCGTCGGCATAATTTTGCCGTCTTCAATGTTTACAACACCGTATGAGGCAGGCTCTGTACCTCTCGGTCTTGATGTGCTTCCGGGATTCATAATAATAATTCCGTTTCTTTCCGTAATATGCGCAATGTGTGTATGTCCATAAAAGGCAATTTTTGCCTTTACAAGTCTTGCTTTTGTATAAAGAATATCTGTACCTCTGCGTACATCGTGAGAATGACCATGGCAGGCATAAGCACGAATATTGGTAGTGCCAAGGTTGAAGGAGGCATCAATAGTTGCCTCGGGTCCGGTGTGAAATACATCGCAGTTTCCGAGAACATTTATGTTTGCAATATGAGGACATATTGCAGAAAAAAGACGTGCATCCGAGGCACAGTCGCCGAGGTGAATTATAAGGTCAGTGGAATCTTTATGTGTGAGTAGTGCTTTTTTGATAAATTCCGTGTCGTTATGCGAGTCGGAAAAAACAAGAATCTTCATTGAAATAATCCTTTGTATGATGATAGAAAATAAAATATTTAATAATTTAAGAAAAAGATAATTTTTAACAGAAAAAAGCAACAAAATTTCCTGTAATTAACAATATATTTCTTTTGGCATATACTGGTACAGGGATGAAAAATCTCAATTAATCAAGGAGGAATATACTATGTTTAGTCAGGATAACATTGATAATTTTCTTAATTTGTCAGATGAGGAAATAAGGAAGAAATTATCTTCTGCTGCCGGCGAGGGGAAAATATCGCCGGAAAGGCTGAAGAATGCACTTTCTGATACAAACAGAGTTCGTCAAGTTATTTCCAAAATGTCACCTACGGACGTTGAAAGATTTATAAGAATACTCGGTAGGGAAAATGCGGAAAAAATGGCAGAGAAGCTCCGGGAGAATCTGTAAGCTATGAGTGAGACAGCAGACAGAATCGCAAAAATACTTGAGGATCCGGAAAGTATAAAGATGATTTCAGAAATTGCCGAGAGTTTTATGAACGGTAATGGGAGCACTATCGCGCAGAATAAGACTGAAACTGAAAACGATACAGAGGATTTAACAGTAACAGGGGAGGTTAGTCCCATACAGCCAAACGCATTGAACACAATTGCCACAACAGTTGAAAAGCTAATCTCAAAGGGGGATGTTGAAAATACCGTACGGCTTATTACAGCACTAAAACCTTATATGAGTAAACACCGGAAAGACAGCGCGGATTTAGTACTTAAACTGCTGAATGTGATGCGGACAATCGGAAATAGCAATATTTCGGATATGGCAAGACTTTTCGGAATGATTAATAAGTAAAGGGAGGGAGAAGTGATATGTACAGCAGAAATCTCACCTTTGATAATTCAACATCCGGTGTAAGACTTACACCGGGCAATCAGCACAGACAGTCACCACATCAGGAAAAAGTTCCAGTAAGAAGCTTCACAGATGGCTTTGCATATGATAGATTCAACAGAATGGGAGAGCCAATGAAGCAAAACTCACCGCAAGGCTATTCCGGACAGTTTACCGAGGAACCAGCCAATACAGATGACAAAGAATATGTTCAGCCTGAACAGGTACAAAACGCTGATTCCGAAACAAATATTAACACCAATGAAATTATTGCAAATCAGGAAAAAAAGGATAGTGAAATATCTCTTTTATCAAAAGTAAAATTATTGTTTGACAGCGATACAATCCTTATTATTCTTGCCGTAATAATGATATTATTTTCAGATAATGCAACAAATGACAAGCTCACGCCATTCGCACTGCTTGCCATTTTATTCCTTTAGTTTATAATAAACAGGTTGTCGTCAAGCGAGGTTAGCGGATAAATGGATAGCGTGGACTGTCTGAATACCGGAATATTATTTTCAAAACATTCGGCAAAAAGAACAACACCATAATCAAGACTTATACCGTAATTGTTTTTTACGGTCACACCGTTTCTGTCATAGGTATGAACAACAGAAACAATATTGTATTGTTGGTTTTCAACAAGGCGTATTTCGCAGGAATCATCTGAGAATTCTGCATCCTTAAAAAAATCTACTGAAATGAGAGAGGCATCGGAATAAAAATCAAAAATCCCTTTCATATAAACTGTAGAATCGGATTCGCCGTACGGAGGTTTTGAAACAGCGGTATTTTTTCCATCGCTGACATACTTTCGTACGGTCTTTTCGTCTTTGTCGAGAATTTCCACATTATATTTATCACCGGATATACGCGATCTGCATTTCTTTGAAGTCGCGGAATCAGAGTAATAAGTTTCTGAAACGCTTTCCCAGTAGAAGTTTTTGTGAGGCTCAAGAGAATTTAAAAGAGCATTCATATTATCTATGGTGATTTCAGGATAAAAACTGAGCTGATTCGTATTGCCGGCTTTACCAATGTATTTAAAAATTTCCTGGCCGTCACCGGAATAATCCGAGGTGATTTCCTGTTCAGTGTGAAGGAACTTCTCAATAAAGCCGGGAAACTTTATAAGATTTGCACGCCTTAATAATATGAAGGCTGTAGTAAAAAGTGCAAGCAGTGTAAGTATCTGAAAAATAAGACTGCGAGCTTTTTTAAAATCTCCCTTCAAAAGTTTCACACCCCCATAAAATCATATCAGATGTAGTCGTAGGGACGTTCTCCCATGCCAAAATGATGAAGAATAGCCTCGCAGATTCTTCTTGATGTCGTTCCGTCGCCATATGGATTTCTTGCACCAGCCATTTTATCGTATTCTGCTTTGTCAGAAAGTAGTGTGCAAGCCATATCGTAAATTGTGTTTTCATCTGTTCCGGCAAGCTTTGCCGTTCCTGCTTCAATTCCCTCCGGACGCTCTGTTTCGCGTCTTAAAACAAGAACCGGTTTTTTCAGTGCCGGAGCATCCTCCTGGATACCACCGGAGTCTGTCAGAATAAGATAGCTTCTTGCCAGAAGATTATGAGCAATAAACGGAGACTGTGGAGCGGCAAGGATGATTCTGTCCTTGTTGCCAAGAATATTGTGAACAATTTCCTGAACCTTAGGATTAAGATGAACAAGGTAAATGAGCTGAGTATCTTTATTGTCCTCTACAATTCTTGCAAGAGCTCTGCATATTGCTTCAAGTGGCTCGCCGATATTTTCGCGTCTGTGAGCTGTCACAAAAATCAGCTTTTTTTCGGGGTCAAGCTTTGATGCAATTTCTTCTGGAAATTCAACACTTTCAGAAACAGTGTATCCAACAGCATCGATTTCAGTGTTACCTGTAATATAGAGTCCTTCTGTAATGTTCTCGCGAAGAAGCTGTTCTTTACACATAGGTGTGGGAATAAAGTGAAGATCAGCAATAGAACCGACAAGTCGTCTGTTCATTTCTTCGGGGAATGGAGACCACTTATCGTAGGAACGAAGTCCTGCTTCAACGTGACCTACGGGAATCTTATTGTAAAAAGCGGTTAC
>JAFWWX010000054.1 GCA_017517985.1 Clostridia bacterium
CTATCGCAATACATTCTTTGCCGCCATAGGTAGCAAGTTCAATAAAATGTCCTACATGATACTGAAGCTTTTCTCCCTTGTCTTCAGCATAGAGGATGAAGTCATCTGTCCTGTTATTTATAACAAACTTATCACCTGCCTTAATGCATTCTAAATCAAATCCGAAAGCATGCTTAGTCACATATTCTGTCAGATAATACTCTCGGCAGGTCATATTTGTTCGATGCTCACAGGATTGCTCCATTAATCTCACAAACAATTCTCGTTCTTCATCTGAGGGAACATATTCCCTTTCGAATGTACCGTCATCAGTATCTACGGTAAATGGTATTTTAACTTCATTTGTGCAGGGGTTATATGTTGCGTACATATTCCCCCAGGCTCCGTCATGTTCCTTGCTATTTACACCGAACTTCTTGTCTGCATCAAACCATACCTCGATTGGAAACAGCATTCGCTGATTATCAAATTCAAGATCGAAGTCTTCACGGATGAGCATATCTCCTTCTTCGAATGTGTTCAGGTAATCATTCTTCAATGGTATCACCTCCATAACGCAAAAAGAGCGACCAAGTTTATAGCTTGATCGCTCTTAGTATTTGATTACTTTTCGTGTTTAAGTTCTTTCTGTATTCTCTTAAAATCGGCGATTTCTTCTCCGGTAGCATACCTGATGGCTTCTTTCCCACAGTCAGGACACCGTTCCTCTTCGCCGTGTCTTACAAATTGAAACTTACACGCATCGCATATGTAGTATTTCTCCATGTGACACCTCCGCATTTCGCAGATCATTATATCACATTGTTCTGCAAAAATCTACCCTTTACGACAAATTCATACCCTGATTTTGCTCCTCAGCAACATCCTCATTTAACGAATTGATTTCGTCATCGGTCATTCCAATGCATATTTTGAGGACATGGTTTAAGTCTTCGGAATTTACCGATTCCTTTATGTACTCAACTGCATTTCCGAGGATTTGCTTCATTCTGTCAAGCTCAAGTATTTTGATCTCAAGCTGATATGAAGACCAATCACTTTCGACCATCTGCTTGATGCCTTTTTCGATAGATTCGACCGACTCATCGTCATACTCGAAATTCTGCATCATATTGAAGTCGCCAAGCTTGTGTTTGAATTCCGTATCACTTTCCTGATACACTTCACACCAAAGTTCATCGATTTCGATGCCCTTTTCAATTCTATCCTTGTAATCGGGTTCAACCTTAATTACAAGACCGTCAAATTTTATCATATTATCTACCTCCTGCCTTTCCGAATAAGGCTTCTTTATATTTTGGTGCTGTTACCATTAGGTTATATCGCTCGTTACCGCATTTATAAAGGCAGACGCCTCGTTGCGGATATCTTATCAAATTGTATTCGCTCTCGTCAAGCTGCAGACTGTCCATATAGAATTTAGCATCAATATTTCCGGCATTGAACAAGAACGAGTGTGTCGGAATTGAGAACAGCGGTTTTGTGTATTCCGCAATTCCGGGCAGATTGTAGTCTTCCAAGTTCTGACTTGCAAGCACAACTGCTGATTCCTTTTTACGAACTCGCTTTGAGAAATTTCGGATATATTCTACTGCAGTTATGTTTGATAAGAATAAGTAAAACTCATCAATTGCGGCAACTGTATTACCGTTTGTGAGAAGCTGATTTGACATATAAGATAAGATGTTAAAGAGCAATGCATTCTTGATATTCTTACTTGCTTCTAAAAGTCCTTTTACTCCAAATACAACAAAACGGTCACTCATGATATTTGTGTGACCGTTGAAGAATTTGCTTTCTGCACCTTTACACATGGAGTGAAGTCCAAGCAGGATTTCCTGCAAGTGTGATTCGGTGTATATGGGTTTATTATCTTTATCGTAATTCTGGTATTCCTGTTCGATTAAATCGTACAGGTCTGAGAGTATTGGATA
>JAFWWX010000259.1 GCA_017517985.1 Clostridia bacterium
CCGCCCATAGCAAAAGCGAGAGGTGCCATAAATGTGAGAACACAGGCTATGACATATCTCTCGCCTATATCAAAGAACAGCTTTATTAGCTGAATAATGAGGATAATACTTACGATTATCGCTATAAGCCAGGAAACACCGCCTGCAGCCGAGAACATCAAACTTGACGGTGGAGAAAAAGCAAAGCTTCTCGGGATATTAAGGTATGTAACAACCGTTCCTGTCATCTTGGTGCACATTTCGCATATCTGAGGAGATGCAAGGAGAAGAAAGCTGAAAGCAAAGGTACGCATAAAAAGAAGCTTTGGATCTTCGCCCTCAAAGCCTGCTCCCGACATAATGCTTTTTAGTAGTTGGAATACAAGATTTCCAAGCAAAAGTGCCCATCCGAGAGCAAGAATGATTTCGGAAATGTCATTTACGATAGGAGCTGCCTTTCGGAAATAGTCCATATCCATCGTCATAACGTCGATAATATCGCCGAACACATAGTCTGCCATATCTTCGATTAGACCGTATATCCACTCGATCAGCCCCTTCATAATGGGTTCAAGCAAAGACTAAACACCTCCTTTGCAAAAAATAAAGCAACCAACTTTTTTGAAGCTGACTGCTTTGTTCATTATTTTTAATTGTTAGATGGTATCCTTGCGAAGAATCTCAAGATAGTCTTCGTAAGCAAATACGCGGTTTCTTGATGCATTGTCGGTTTGCTTTAATATGCCGCATTCCTCTAATTTTGCAATAACTCTTGAAACTGTACTGTAAGAAATACCAAGCTCTTCAGAAGTCTTACGGGTATCAATAATAGGATTCTTTTCGAGATAGTCAAATATGATTTGTACATTCTTTGATGCTTTTCCCATATTTGATATCAGTTCGACATTCTTATTATGAAGATCTGAAAGTTTCTTAATAGTGTCCACTGCCTCGTCAGAAGACTCTGCAATAGCTCTTAAAAAGAACTTGATCCACTGCTCATAATTGTCTTTGTTTCTGACTTCGCTCATACGGTCATAATATTCAATACGGTTCTTTTTAAGATAGTATGAGATGTACAGCGAAGGAGAATTAAGAGCCTTCTTTTCCATAAGAAAGAGAGTGATAAGAAGTCTTCCTACACGACCGTTACCATCAAGAAACGGGTGAATTGTCTCAAATTGATAATGAATAAGTGCCGCCTGTATAAGAACATCAAGACTATCATCAGAATTTATATACTTTTCAAGGTCTGAAATAGCAACAGTCATATCCTCGACATTCGGCGGGATATATCTTGCATTTTTAAGAGAACTGCCCTGAGCTCCAATCCAGTTCTGTGATATACGGAACTCTCCGGGGTTCTTTTCTTCACCTCTGACGCCACCAAGAAGAACCTCGTGAGTTTCTTTTATGAGCCTTGAGCAGAGAGGAAGTGTTTTTATTCTTTCAAGAGCGTACTCCGTAGCCTTGATATAGTTTATAACATCCGCAACATTCTGATTTGCATTCTTTTCCACCATAGGATCAAGCACGTCTTCAAGAGTTGCCTGTGTGCCTTCTATCTGAGAGGAAAGAAGCGCTTCCTTACGGACATACATTGATACAAATAAGTTCATATTGGGGATGTATGTTGACATTGTATCAAGAGCAGAAAGTGATTTTGTAGCAGAAGTCAAAAGCTCTATCATTTCCGCATCCATCTCAATTTCCGGAGGAAGCGGTGACGGACGGAAGGATTTGTATGCTGCTTCACCCGAAAGATTAGATACATATTCGCCTGAACGTTTCATTATTTTACCTCCAAACTGAAAATAACAAGTATATTATATCATTGTTGTTGCCATTTGTCAAGTTAAATGATTATAACGAGATTTGTTATTATCATTTAACCGCTTAAGTGAAAACAAGATGTTTGTTTTTATTATTATATTTTCAGTTTGTTTTTTTATACGCTATTACGGCTTAATAGTCGCAAGTCCGTCGAGAAGCGGTCTTACATAAGCAAGGAATGCACCGATGCCGTTGATAATAGCCCAAGCAATCCAGATACGCTTGAGCCAGTCAACACTCTGGTCTACCTTTTGCTGATTGTTTGAAAGCTTCATACCTACAACACATACGGTAGTCATAAGAGCCGCAAGGACGGTACTTATTCCTGCAATATGATTGTAGACGTCAACGATAATTCTGTCGGCAACTACCCACATATCATCTACGGCAAATACATTTATCGCAAACAGCGGTACAAGTGCCACAATGAACGGTAGTGTCTGACAACAAAACTTCATAATTTTGTTTTTCATATAAAGCATCGCATCCTTTCTTAAAATGGTTGTGGGCTGCCTTTTGCGACAGCCCACGGGAAATGGAGTTTAATAGCCGGTTTTCGGCATTTCGATATAGGTATAGCTGTAAACCTTTGTAACGAAACGGGAAATGGTTGTTATCCACTGACCGTTGTATACGCCACCGACATCCGCAGTATTTACAAAGCTGGAGCCGTTTGCAAGTCCCTTTACGGAACGTGCATAAAGGTAAGGAGTTTCAACCTGTGCAAAACCTGCTCTGACACTGCCGAATACATACATAATTTCTGTGATGTACTCATTATCCGCAAGACCGAGAGCGATGTTTGATACATCAATTACATAGTTCTTGCTTGTGGAGAGATTGTCATTGATTGTGCGGTATTCACCGTTAGAAAGGTTCGTAAGATACACTATCTTGTAGGACAGATTCTGATTGAATGTACCTGTCACTATCTTTTCGGCACGAATAGCCGATGGAAGTGTATCACGGAAATAGAAGCTGTCAAGAGATACGCTTGAAGTGTTTGCAATATTCTTGAAGCTGTAAACGATGGGGTTATTTGGCATTACTTCGTTGTAGCCGTATTTGGTTACGGAAACACCAACTGATACCGACTTATTAAGCACCTCGAAGGTCATAATCTGACCGTTAAACTCAAGGTGTGCTGTCATAAGTGTTCCGTTAGGTGTGTAGTAAGTTGGAGCTACCGTTTCACGCATTGTATAAAGACCGAGAGGAAGAGGTTTTGATGCAGCTCTGCCGTTCTTGTCTGTCTTAATGGTATCAACGATGTTTCCTGCCTTGTCGTATATCTCAAACACAGCACCTTCAAGAAGTGAGCCTGCGGGAAGTCCGTTGATAGGATTATCATCCGCTGACTTCTTTACCACCTGAATCTGTGCCTGAATGGGTGTATTGTACCAAGTGATAGATGAAGTATGACCGTATTCAACGTAGAAGGTCTTAACCTCGTTATCAAGCACATAGCCATTCGGAACTGCAATCTCACGGATGTAATACTTACCGTCTTCAAATTCGTTATTGTCGGTATATACATATCCGTTCTGATCGGAAACGTACTGTGCAAGAGGTCTGCCGTAGCGATCTGAGATAAGGAATGTTACACCGCTGATACCTTTACCCGTTGTAGAATCCACCTTATGAATGAGGAAGGAGGAGTTCTTACGGTTTGTAATAGTAACACGGGTTATTTCTCCGTCAGTTACTTCAACATCGTGAGGTTCTGCATCAAGAATGTAGTCGTCAGCAGCCTTTGTTTCGGTAACTGTATACCAACCGTTAGGAAGGTCATCAATGTTGATAACACCGCTTGCATTTGTGGTATATGTACCGATGCGTCTGCCGTTCATGTACTCGACTTCAAACCTAACACCCTTGATAGGCTGTCTTGTTTCTTCGTCAAGTTTAGTGATACGGATACCGCCGAGAGCTTCATTAAGGAAGGTAAGCTCGTGAGTCTGTCCAGACTTTACCTTAACTGTCTGAGGTGCACCGTCAAGAGTATATCCGTTGGGAGCAGTTACCTCTGTTACAACATAGGTGTCGGGAGCAAGACCTGTAAGGTGAATTATACCGTTTCTGTTAGTGGTATATCTGCCGTTTGCGTTACCTACAACTGTTCCTTCGCTGTTTGTAACCTTGAATACAGCGCCGTAAAGGGGTTCACCTGTAGCCTTGTCAAGCTTTGTGATGATAAGCCCACCTTCGGGAGAGTTGTAGAATGTGAGGTTGTGAATCTTACCAGATACTACATTTATTGTCTGAGGTTCACCGCTGATTGCGTATCCTGCAGGGGCTTCAACTTCAGTAATTACATAAGTTCCGGGAGTAAGACCGTTTACCTTTATATTGCCGTAAATATCTGTTGTATATCTGCCGTTTGAATTTCCTACAACAGCACCCGTACTGTCGGTGATTTCAAATACTGCTCCGTAAAGAGGTTCTTTTGTCTCTTTATCAAGCTTTGTAATGATAAGTCCGCTGCTTGGCTTGTTGTAGAAGGTAAGAGTTTGTGTGTTGTCTGCATCAATCTTTACAGTCTTTGAAACAGTGTCAATTACATAACCATCGGGAGCCTTTGTTTCGGTAACAACTACCGTTGTGCCTGCTTCGATGTTTGTAATGTGTATCTGTCCCAATTCATCTGTTGTGTAAATGCCGTTAGATGATACCGCACCGTTTTCTGTAGGAATAAATTTTCCGTCAGATGTGGTAACTGTAAACTCTGCACCTGCAAGGGGCTGTTTTGTGATACTGTCAAGCTTACGAATGATAAGCCCACCGTCCTTTTCATTTTCAAAGGTAACGGTGATTACATCCTGTTCCTTGCCTGTGATATACACAGTTTCGGGAGCATCGCTGATAATATAACCGTCGGGAGCCTTTGTTTCCTCGATAACATATGTGCCCGCTTCAAGTCTTGTTATAACGATTGTGCCGTTAGCACTCGTTGTATATTCGCCTATAACAGTACCGCCGCTGCCGCTTGTTCCGGAGAGGTATCTAACCTGGAATTTTGCCCCCTGAAGAACCTTTCCTGTATCGGCGTCAACCTTCTTGATAACAAGTCCCGAAAGTGGTACGTTCTCAAAGGTGATTTCCTTATCTTCGCCACCCTTGATGTAGATTTCCTGTGCCTCGTTTGAAAGCACATATCCGTCGGGAGCAGCAGTTTCGGTTATCTTATACCATCCGTCGTTAAGATTGTACATCTTAAACTGTCCGTTCTCATCGGTGGTAAATGTGCCGAGATGGTTTACTTCACCTGTAAAGGTGTTGTTTGATGCGTAAACTACGCTGAACTTCGCATTTTTAAGGGGATCCTTTGTAATGCTGTCAATCTTGTTTACTGTAAGCGAGGGCTTCTGATAATTTTCGAATCTCACAACCGATGTTCTGTTCGGAACAAGGGTTACAAGCTTTGGTTCGGAGTCGAGCAGATAATCGTTAGGAACACTCTTTTCAATAACCTCGTAAATACCGGGGTTAAGGTAAGAAAGAAGTGCTTCGCCGTTTTGGTCTGTAACTACCGTGTTTTCGGTACTGCCGTCTGCAAGGCGAACAAGGAAGCCTACACCTGCAATGGGCTTACCCGTTTCGGCATCGGTCTTTACAATCTTAAGACTTGGCTTTTCCTCGTTGAGAACAACTACCTGAGATTCCTTACCTGCGAAAAGTTCTACGTGATATTCGGTTTCGTTGAGTACATAGTTTGTAGGTGCTTTAATCTCTTTTACAGAGTAAACACCGGGTTCAAGATTGTCAATTACGATATTACCGTCAACATCCGTAATTCTGTCAAGGTAGTTGCTTCCGTCTTCAATCTTTGCAATACGGAATGTGGCTCCCGACAGGTATTTGTCATTGTACTTATCGTATTTGATGACTCTGATGGACGGTTTCTTAGTATTGGTGAATACAAAGGTTGCATATTCGTTGCCTTCAACCTTGACTGTACGTTCTGCATTGTCAATGAGGTATCCTTCAGGTGCTTTTGTTTCGGTAACTGTATATGTACCTTCGTCAAGTCTGTCAAGCTTGATTTCGCCGTTCTGGTCTGTGGTGTATTCCTTTTCAAAGGTGCCGCCGACCTCGGTAAACTTGAATGTAGCGTTTACAAGAGGCTTCATTGTCTGTGAGTCGAGCTTCACAAGACGCATATACGGCTTCTGGTCGTTAAGGAACACGAGAACTGCTGTGTCAAGGCTGTCCTCCTTAACCTCAATGGACTGAGGAGTAGAGTTTACGATATGGTCATCGTCTGTGGCAATTTCCTTGACCGTGTATGTACCTGTTTTAAGATCAAACAGTTCAATGATACCGTTCTCATTTGTTGTGTATGTGCCGATGAGAGTGGTATCAAGATACACTTCAAAGGAAGTACCTGCCATAAATTCACCTGTAAGGCTGTCGTACTTCTTGATAGTAAGGCTTGGCTTGCGGTGGTTTTCAATAACAAGCTCATTGCTTTCACCTGCGACAGCCGTAATGTAGTGAATGTCACTGTTAAGAAGATAGCCTTCGGGTGCTTTTATTTCCTGTACGGTATAGATACCCTCAGTAAGTCCCGTAAGGAAAATTTCACCGTTCTTGTCGGTGGTCTTTTCAAATACATCACTGCCTGAAAGGTTTACGATTCTAACAACCGCACCGGGAAGAAAATCACCTGTGTCAGCGTCAATCTTCGAAACCTTTAATGTAGGCTTGATAGTGTTGGTGAATACGAATGTAGCATAGTCGTTTCCGTGAATATCAACGATACGCTGATTATCATCTGCAACGTAGCCGTCAGGTGCCTTTGTCTCACGAACCACATAACTTCCGGGTTCAAGTTTTTCAAGGTTGATTTCACCATTTTTGTCTGTGGTGAATTCCTTTGTGTAGCTTCCGTCAGTCTTTGTGATCTCGAATACAGCATCTGAAAGAGGAATGAAGATATTGCTGTCGATCTTCATAATGCGGATGTAGGGCTTTTGGTCATTGAGGAATACAAGCTCTGCTGTATCGCCGCTGTCCTCGTAAATTTCTATCTGCTGGGGTGTGTCATCAATGATGTAGCCGTTATCTGCTGCAATCTCCTTGACATAGTATGTACCTGTCTTAAGGTTGCGAAGAATAATTTCGCCGTCCTCGTCGGTTGTATATGTACCGATAAGGGTTGCATCACGGTAGACTTCAAATACTGCACCTTCAAGTGCTGTCATTGTTTTGCTGTCCGCTTTGGTTATCTTGAGGCTGGGCTTTACTGTGTTCTCAACAACGAGAGATGAGTCTTTACCTGCAAAGAGTTCTACGAAGTAAAGAGTGTCATTGAGCTGATAACCGTCTGGGGCTGTGATTTCCTGAACGGTATAGATACCTGCATCAAGATTTTTAAGTGTGATTTCACCATTTCTGTCTGTGGTCTTATCGTAATATCTTGTGCTGTCGCCAACCTTTGCAATACGGAAGGTTGCACCGTAAAGAGTATCACCGTTCTCTGAATCAACCTTTGTAACGGTAAGGCTCGGCTTCTTATAGTTTTTGAAAACTATCTGAACGTTGCCGTCTGCCTTTACCTCAAAGGTTCTTATCTCATCACTCTTGATATATCCCTCAGGAGATTCGGTTTCTGTTACCTCATATACGCCGGGTTCGAGTTCATCAAGGGTAATTTCGCCGTATCTGTCTGTAATAAATTCCTCAAGGTAGTCGGTATTAACACCTTTAACCTGAATGTATGCACCTGCAAGATCTTCACCTGTATCAGCATCAATCTTCAGGATAGTCATACCGGGCTTTGTGGGATTAAAGAATGTAAGTGTTGCAGTTTTGCCGGGCTCAAGTTCAATAGACTGAGGTGCATCCTGAAGCACATATCCGCTTGCTGTTCTTGTTTCCTTAACGGTATATGTGCCGGGTTCAAGATTTGTAAGCTCTACAAGTCCGTCAGCATCGGTGGTGTAGTTGCCAATAAGCTTTGTGTCTTTATATACCGCAAATCTTGTGTTCTTTATGGGCTTTAAGGTCTGTGTGTCAAGCTTCTCAATTATGAGAGTAGGCTTCTTTGAGTTTGTGAGTACAAGAATAGGGTCATTTTCCACTGCAGGATCGTAAGGATTGATATATATTCCGTGTCTTTCTGTATCAAGAATATATCCTGCGGGAGCAGCGACCTCTTCAACCTCGTAGTAACCTTCAGAAAGCTCGGAAACATAGGCATAACCTGCGGAATTGGTTGTTACCGTTGTTACAAGTCTGCCGTCTCTGTAAACCTTGAATGATACATCTTCAAGAGGTATATTTGTGTCCTTGTCTTTCTTAATGAGTACAAATGAGGGAGTTCTCACATTTTCAAAGGTAAGGGTAATATCACTCTTGCCGTCCCATTTGAAGGTCTGTACGTCATTGCTCTTTTCATATCCTACGGGTGCTTTAAGCTCATACGCCTTATATGTACCGTAAGGAAGTGCATCGCCCTGAAGCTCAATACAGCCGTTATGACCTGTGTAAAGGTCGGTCTTGTAACTGCCGTCTGTCTGCTCGATTCTGAAAGAAGCACCGAGAAGCGGATTTCCGTTCTGTGCGTCAACCTTGCGTATGCGAAGTGTTCTTTCGCTGAGGTTCTTAACGCTGACTGTAGTTGTAGTTCCTTCAAGAACATTGACTGTCACATCCTCCGCCTTTATATATCCTGCGGGAGCCTGTGTTTCGGAAAGTGTATAGGAAATTGTAGGATCAAGGTAATCCCATACAATCTGACCTGTGCTGTCGCTTGTTCCTTCGTATGTTTTGCCGTTAGAACCTGTCAGCTTAAAGATTGCACCCTTCAGGGGATTGCCCATACCGTCAACCTTGTTTACAACAAGTCTGCCGTAAGGAGATGTAACGGTGTCCCATTTCATTGTACCTGTGCAGGACATAGGAGCATACATCGGGTCTGCGATTATAAAGCTCTGTTCTGTGTCTGTCTGGTTGTTGGCAAAGTATATATTGAACTGTGTTATTGTTGCATTTGCGTGGAAGGTAATGTTTCCGCTTTTGGGAGTGTTTCTTACGGGAATACATACCTTGAAATCGCCTGCATATTCCGAGCCGTTCTCATTCATATTGGTGAGAGTGTGGTCAGGAGTAGGAACTGTCCAATAAGTCTTACCTGAAGCAGTCCATGATACAAGCTGTTCGTTATCAAGATTTGTAACTATTGTGCCTGTGGGAGCATTTGCAAGGTGAAGATTTATGGAGTAGTTATTCTTGTAGGTTGAAGTTGCGGAAGAAGCAACAAAGGTGCGTGTGTAGTATTCAACACCGCCGATTGTTTCTTTTTCAATGCCGTACATACCGTTTTGTTCAGCACCGATAAGACCGTTTGCATCTTCAATATTAAGAACGTTTCCTGCCTCGGTTCTTCCAAGTCTTATATGCATACCTGCATTTAAGGGCTTAGTCCAGAAAGAAGCATTGTAAAGGATAATTTTAAGTGCTTCATATGCTCTTATTGCTGAAGGATCATCGGTAGGAACAAGAAGTGTATCACGTCCGCTGTCCCATTGAGTTCCTTCGATTCTGAGCTGACCGAGAGTAGTCCATACTGCCGCCTGTGTTGCTGCTACATACTCTTCACGGGTAAGGTTAGCGATAAGAGGATTATCTGCTTTGTTAATGGAGATAAAGTCCTCAAGGCTTCTCTGGGGATAACCGTTGGCAAATGCACCGATTGTCTGAGGAGTTGTTGTGTATTTACCCGTTATGGTTATCTTCTTTGTTTCAGAGGGCTTTGCAAGTCCCCAGTTGATACAGTATGCAGGTCCTTGTATACCTGTATCACTTGTATATGTCCACGACTGTCCCTGAAGTTTTGTGCCGCCAACAGTTTCGAGGATATAGTGGGTTTCGTTAAGTTTAATTGTTACTGTCTGTGCTTTTCCGTCGCTTAAAGTTTCTGCACTTACGGGCATTATGGGTATGACGGAGAGGAGAGTAATAAGGGCAAGCAACAGAGCGATTATCTGCTTGCCTGAACTTTTTGCTGTAGACATTTTTATGTCCTCCTGTTCTTAAAATACAAAAAGCAGACCGTTTTCTTCAGTCTGCTTAAAGTTAATATTAGGTTATTCTGCCGTACTTCCGGGTACGAGCAGTTCTTTGGCAAATTCCGTTTTTTCTTTGGTTGTGTCGATTCTTGGATAGTTAGTAGTAAAGAGTGATTCATCGGTTCGTGCAACGTCGTAATAGCTTACGTCGATTATCTGCCATCTGCCATCAATGTAGATTTCATTCCAAGCGTGCGTTGCATCCTTGATGGTTACGCAGGGAATATCTGCTCTCTGACAGAGATAGATAAAAGCGTTTGCATAAGTTCCGCAGATACCGTTGACGGGAGTAGTTGATGTGAAAACATCATTTATTCCTGCTACATTTTCATCCTTGTAAACGATGCGGTCGGCGATATATGTTGCTATCGCCTTAACCTTTTCCTTTTCGGGAAGAGTTGCTATACTTCCGACAAACTCATCCGTAGCCGCATTCGCACTTTCATACTTTGGATTGACCTGTACCTTTAGGATTCGATAACCGGGGTATTCATACAGATTCTTAACAATAGGTTCTGCA
This sequence comes from Clostridia bacterium, assembly GCA_017517985.1. The sequence goes on from JAFWWX010000259.1 coordinate 10,405, forward strand.
TCGAAGCTGTAGGTGTAATATCCCGAAAGAACATTTGCCACCGATTTCATTGCAGTATCGGTCTTGCCGGGTGTTGTGAAAGTGAACTCGGTATCTACATAGTGAGCATAGCTGTATGCGGGATTATATCCGTCAGCATTGTTGCCAGCCACAATAGCATTTGTATCCGCTACCGTCTGACGCATAGTGTTGTATGCCTCTTTGGTGTAGATGTTGTCAAACACGGATTGATTTGCATTTACCGAAAAATCCTCTTTTGAAGACGATGTGCCGTCTATGAATATATCGGGAGTTACAACAGGTGTTTCTTCGGGGATTTCCTCGATTTCTTCTTGTTTCGGAAATTCCATATGCACGCTGTTTGTTTCCTCAATATATTCGATATCAGCGCCAAACAAGGCGGCTGCATCACGAAGCTTTACGTAGTTATTGCCATTTATGTTATATGCGAAAAGCTCCGTTTGTTCTCCGTTTAAGAAAAATATTTGTGATGTAATTTGTGCAAGAACGCCGGAATTTGCCATTACTGCCGTTCCGCTGAAAAATACCGCACCGCAGAGTAAACCTAACAAGAAATATGTGTACTTCCTCATTTTGATTTCTCCTTTAGTTTGGTTTTGTGTTTGTCTGACGCTGATTAAGTCAAGTGCTTAAAATTAGCACTATACTTGGTCAAGAGATGTAACCCGTCAAAATGAAATTCCAATGGATTTCATTTTGACAAGATGGCGGCGGTGCCTACACCGCTTCAGCCTTTACGCACCATCTGTAATAGTCCGACTGGTTCTTGACGCAGGTGATAAGGGTGATGATATTGTCGCTTGTATTCTGAAGGTCAGAGGTATCATCCACCGAGATCTTCTCGATGCTGTACACCTCATACTTTCGTGTGCCAAGCTTTGTTGTAAGCTTTATTGTTGCACCAAGGTCAAGCTCGTGAATGTCTGAGAAGTATGCTCCTGTGCCTCTGTTGTGAGAAGCAAGGCACACATTACCGTCCCAGATTGAAGTTTCCTTGAAATGTCCTACACCTTTGGAAAGCACCGAGTTTGTCGTGCCCTCATAAACCTTTACGGAAAGGTCAATGTCGGGAATAGACAGCTTTGCGACATATCCGCCTGTGTAATACATATCATCGTCAACTTCCGTGAATGCATCGTAAGTGTAGTAGTCCTCGTAAATATCCGTGTTGACGTTGCCAGGAATTACTGTAACTCCGCTATCGTTTGTTACGGATGAGTTCGGAACCGTACTTGTTACCGTAACCAAGGGCTGTTCTGTGATTCCGCTTATTGATACAGGAGCCTGCGGTGTTTCGGTGTAGTAGGATGCAAGATTGGGAGTAAGTGGTTCACCGCTTCCTCGAAGATTACTTGTATGGCTTCCGAAAGCGGGAGGGATAAGAGCACTGTTCTTACTTATATCAACCGCTGTTCGATTGATATTGTTACCGACCGTTACAACATTTACTGATGTGGGCGTGCCTAGCAGTGCCTGAGTTGGTGGTGCTACTGTGTAATCCGCAGCAAATGCGGGGATTGCAAGCACGCACACAAGTCCGAGAGAGAGAAATAAAACTATCTTTTTCATATTAGTATCCCTTTCTCTTCTTACGGATAAGTCTGTAGAGAGCATAACCGCCTGCACCAAGTGCTGCCGCACCTGCAACTGAACCTGCTACTATACCTGCGGTCTTTGCTTTCTTTTCTGCAGACGTATCCTTTTTGTCATTTGTTTTGTCTATGTCAATCATAGGCTCGTTTGTCTCCTTGTTTTCCTTAAATACCGCCGTATATGTAACGGTATCGTTTATGACTTTTGTGACTGTTCCTTTGTAATCGGCACTTGCGGTATATCCGCTTACATAGGTCTTGGTTTCTGTTCCCGTGTAGATTGCATTCGCAGTGTATCTTATTGCAACGTCTGTTCCGCTGATGGTTTCATCTGCTGCAGTTACCCATTCGATATTTGCAAGGGTAAGAGTAGTTCCGTCCTTGTCGATTGTCTTGGGTACAAGAGAGGTGTCTGCCGATGCAAGATTGGGATAGCTTCTTTCCTCTGTTACCGTGAACTTACGGCTGGAGTATCCTGCAGGGGTAAGTTCGAGGGTAGCGTGATCGAAGGTAAGTGTGCCGATGTAGCCGTCTTCTGTGGTAATCTCTAATGTTGGTGTAAAGAGAGCCACAACGGCTTCGGCATCATTTGTTGATGTGTGATAGCTTACATTTTCAACGTGCTCTTTTGTATCTTCCTCAGAATTGTCGTGAACCTTTGTTTTCACATACTCAAATTCAACCTCATTTTCGGTATATGATTCTGTGGGTATAAGGGACTCGTCGCTTCCTTTGGGAAGAACATAGATTTTTTCGACGACCGTATAATCATCGACTGTGCTTTGAACGATTTCCTGCGGAGTGAGGGCATCGTCCGCTAAAGCAGAAATTGCGAATGTGCTTAATACCAGCAGTAATACTGCAAGGCGTTTGAGTGATTTCATTTTGAAAATCTCCTTTCTTATTTTGCTTTTTATGCTGTGAGAATTAAATACGAAACATTGTTTTCACCGCCCTTCATTCTTCTTTAACGGCGAAAAGCTCCGCGATTCGGTTGTTTACAACCTTATCATTTCTGCCGTAAATATCAATTCTTGCCCGACGCACATCGGAATCCCTCGGTACTTTATCGAGAAGCACTATATAGCTGTCGTCGATTTCCCGGCTCCAAGCCTTGTCGAGAAGAAAGTATTTCATTTTTCCTATGTGCCATATATCCGAAAAGCACATACAGATCTTAATATCGCATTCTCTGAAAAGCTTCATCTTTTCCTCGTCATAGCATTCGTTATATGACAGAAGCTTTCCTTTGGGTGAGATATTGAAGGGGGTACCGAAATCATATACGACTGCAGCACTTGTCTTTTTAATCCTTGCAATATCAATGTCCGAGTGTACTATGTAAGTAACCTTTTTGGACTTTGCAAATCTGAGGCTTCCTGTGCCGGAAAAGTCTATAGCTTTTATGCTTCCGCATTGAGATGCAGATATAAACTCCGAAATGTTTATAACGGTATTTGTGGCACCGCATCCGTGTGTAAAACCGAGAACGCCTATAGTAATGCACTTCGGTTTTTCTTCGGGCGGTTCTGTGGCTGTTGCCGTTTCATCATATACATTCACTTCGTAATCGTATATGTAACCCTTTCTGATAACGTCTGCGAAGTATTCTTCGTCAAGCCTTGAGCCTTCATAGATGATGTCTGATATGCCGTACACGTTCTTGTATTCGGATATCTGGTCTTCGATATACTGATTGCGGTATCCCGGGAATACAATAACAATTCGTATATTCGGTTCTATCTGCCGTATTCTGCTGAACATCTTTTTCTTGTCAGTATTCAGCAGGAGAGTGTCGGCAATAACGAGCACGTCCACGTTTGCATCGAAGGAGTCAAAACGGTCAACGAAATCATCGTTGTTGTCAAAACGCTCATCTACAATACGGATATTATTCCTCGCAAATATCAAAGCAAGGTTGTCCGAGTATTTTGTTTTACCCAACCAAAGAACCACGTTTATCATTAAGTAGCACCTCCTTTTTGTGTTCTTCTGAAATTCGTCCGTTTCTGTCAATAATGCTTTCGAGTATTCTGTGTGCGGTTTCAAGTGCCTTGCCCGTATCTCTTTTATCCTTTTTGTAAAAGGCATAGAGCAGGATTATCTCGCCGCGATACTCGTAGAACATTATGCGTACCATTGTTTTACCGGACTTCAGTCTTAATTCATACATCTGTCTGTATTTATCCGTGGAGAAGTGCTTGACGTAGGGCTCTGTGAAAGGATTACGTTCATCACAGATATAGTAAAGCTGAAATTCAAGCTTACGTCTGAGCTTTTCATCAATGCCCATTAAAAACTCCTCCACGGGATACTTGTTACCGTCCTTGTATGTATATATTTTTCTCATTAAATCCTCCTGTTTTAGCTGTATTCTTCTAAAAATTTCACTATTGCATTTCTCATGCTGTTCATATCTGAAAATTTGCTTTTGTATTTTTTAACTTCTCTTTTGGAAAATGATATTATATCCACCTCATCTTCTTTTTCCAAAATTTCAATTATCTTATTACGTGAAAGTTTTCCGATATTCTTTTTTATTTCTTTTGCTTTTTTTAAATCAAGTGCATAGGCTTCTTTTTCACAAACCAATTCATACATATCAGCCTGTTCGCTTTCTGAAAGATAAGACAGCTCAGCAGCAATCTTAATATTAAGTTTTTTGTTATCAAGAGCTTCCATTAACGGCTCGATAAGATGGTTTAGTCTCAAATAAAGATAAACCTTCGACTTTGAAGTGCTAAACTCTTTTTCTAAGATTTCCGCTATCTTTTCGTCAGAATTCCACCCGGTGGAATTTTCATCCAAACAATGTTTTCGCTTCTTTATATCAGTGTATCTTATGAGGTATGAATGTGCAATTTCAGATGGGAGTTGCATGATTCTCTGATGAAAGTTTGTAGTGATCATAATGCGGTTGGCAAGCTCGTCATCCGCTTGAACTACAATAGCTCGTATTTCCTTGTCTCCATTATACCAGCATGCCTTTGTACGCCTATGACCCGACAGTATTTCATATACCCCCATATCAATTTGACGAACAATAATAGGTTGTATGAGACCGAAAGTTACAATACTAACTACAAGGTCATAAAAGGCATCATCATAAGTAACTTTAAACGGATGATTTTCTTTCTCACGAAGTTGGGAAATTGGTATTGTTGCCATTCGCGGATTTACAGATACACCAAACACTTCTGAAAGACCTTTTACAACTTCCGCTCCATTGTCTGTTTTCTTCGATAGTGCCTCATAAAGTTCATTTTTACCCATTTGCCACCAGCTCCTTTGCAATATTCATATATGCTACGGACACGGGATGCTTTGGCGCAAGCTCAATAAGGCTTTTACCGTACAAGGGTTGTTCTGCTGCCTTTATGGAATAGGGGATTGCATCGTCAAAAACATTTATCTCATCCCCATATATCTCGAACAACTTTGCTTCGATGCCTTGGCTGAGCTTGGTCCTTTGCTGATACATAGTAAGAAATACACCTGCGATCTTCAGGCTTGGATTGAGTTTTTTCTTTACCATCTCAACTGTGCCGAGCATCACCTTGAGGCTTTCAAAGCTTAGGTAATGCGCTTCGACAGGAATGAGCACACTGTTTGATGCGGTAAGAGCATTTGTAACCATAAGTCCGAGATTAGGCGGACAGTCAATCACGATGTAATCATAGTCTTCACGAATCGTATCAACGATTGCTTTGAGAACACATTCACGGTTAAAAGCGTTCATAAGGCGGTAGTCAATACCTGCAAGCAGAAAGTTTGACGGAAGAATGTCAACGGAGTTTACCCGATATATACATTTCCGAACCCGCTGTTTTGCGACTTCGCCTTCGATGGCTTCTGACATCAAAGCAACGATTGTGTTGGGATTCTCATCATAGTTCTTGCCAAGAGCCTTTGCGATATTGCCCTGGCAGTCTGTGTCAATGATGAGAACCTTTTTGCCAAGCTTTGAAAAAGAGTATGCGATGTTGATGCTGGAAACAGTCTTACCGACACCGCCTTTTAGATTGATTAAGCATATTACTTCACTCATAATTTTTTCCTCCTGAATATTTTGGTGTATTTATTTTAAAAGTTCCCAATGGGTGATTGCAAACGAATCTTGGCTAAAACAAAACTTCCGGACGTTTTGTCCGGAAGTGAGGGGAGCGTTTATAAAAACAAGGAGACTGATTTTTTACAGTCTCCTTGAAAATTTTCTATGTTTAATTTTGTAATTATTTTTTATAAAATGTTGTATTGGCTTTTTTTGTAAAATTGTTTTGTAAGAAATCTCTACACCATTTACTACACCATTTTTTACACCATTTTGTCGTGGAGTTATATGGAGATACATAGAGATACATTTTAATTGACCTTCAAAAAA
>JAFWWX010000260.1 GCA_017517985.1 Clostridia bacterium
AATCCTTATCGCCGTTGTAATCGGTGCCCTTCTTCTCGCAGGTCTTTACACGCTCTTCAACTCAACCATTATGCCCACAGTCACAACCAAGATTGAGGGACTCTTTAACTACAAGGGTTAAAAAGCAAACGGCAGGGCAGTTTTTATGCTGCCCTGCTTAACTCTTTTAAGGACTGATTAAAATGCTTAATACTTTAATAATCAAACCCGTAAATCCTATAGGACACGGACTCACTCACGTCTTTGATTTTAAAATATTCACTAATATTCTGTTGTCAAGTATGCTATGTGTCCTTGTGTTTCTTCTTGTGAAACTCATAATCAAGAAAACACCGCAACAGGAAATGGAAGAAAAGGATACTTCTCTTTGCTATCTTGTATCAGCAGTTGTATTTGTATTGTTATTTATCGTTTTCGGTTGGTCAGTACAACTCGTTAAGGGTGCAGTGTTCTTCTTTATACTGCTCTATGCCTCCCTATGCGATATTCAGACACGCAGAGTTAAAGATGTTGTTTCGGTGATGATATTCATTTCCGGTTTTATCTCATTATCTCTGTTGGAAATACTCACTCACACTATCGGTGCATTTCTTGTGGGCGGTATTATGTTTGTCTGTGCTTTGTTTTCTAAAAACAGGCTCGGCGGTGCAGATGTCAAGATAACTGCAGCCAGCGTTTTTGTTCTCGGTATGTGGAACGGTATAGCAGGTCTTGTTATCGGTCTTATTCTATCCGTTATCGTTACACCCATTATCAACCGAAAGAAGAAACTCAAAGAAATGAGCCTCCCTCTTGTCCCCTATCTTTCAATAGGATTTATGGCAATGTATTTAATCCAAGGAGGAATTTAACCCAATGAAGAACAGAACAGCCATCGGTATTGTCTGTATCATTCTTGCGGTTGCGGTAACATTCGTTGTTTCACCGTTTGTCAATAAGATTTCGGAACAGAAGGTTGAAGTTTTCCGATTCACAAAAGACATCTCGCAGGGTACACAGATAACCGATGCAGATTTTGAAATTGCAGAAATTCTCAAAGCGAATGTTCCTGCAAATGCCATTACCGAAAAAGACAAGGTAATAGGCAAATACGCAAGTACCGATATTCTCATCGGTGACTATGCAACATCGGCAAGGCTCACGGCTGATGCAAATTCAGCCTCACATATCCTCGGCTCACTTAACGGAGATAAGGTCGCAATGAGTATAACTATCAACTCTTTTGCAGGCGGTCTTTCGGGTAAGCTTGAAAACGGAGATATTGTCAGCATTTATGTTACCGATAAAAACGGCGAAACAACCGTTCCCGGTGAACTGAAATATGTAAAGGTTATCACTACCACCACAGCAGGCGGTATTGATGAAGCAGAGGTTGTCCCCAATGAGGACGGCAGTTTTGAGCTTCCCACAACAATTACTGTTCTCGTTTCGGTAAAGCAGGCTTCAATCCTTGCCAACTACGAAGAAAACGCTTCAATGCACGTTGCCCTTGTTTACAGAGGTGACGATGCAAAGGCACAGCAGTTCCTTGATGCGGAAGATAAGTTCCTTGCAACGGCAAAACCCGCTAACGGAGGTGACTCCACAAATGGCTAAAATCATAGCGGTTTGCGGCTCACCCAACGGCGGAAAAACAACTGTTGCTTTTAAACTCGCACAGGAAATGTATTGCAATACGGACACAGGTGGTGTCATCTTTCTTTCACCCTCTATGACAGTTCCCGCACTCGGACTCCTTTTTCCCAACTATACTCCCGACAGTCTTTTCTCTCTCGGCGGGGTATTGGATAACACGGACATATCACAGGAGAGTATTCTTGCTCACCTTGTCACGGTAAAGGATATGCCGAATTTCGGCTGTCTTGGATATAAGTCGGATGAAAACAAACACAGCTACGCAAAATTAACGGACGATAAAGTAAATGCTTTTTTCAATGTTCTGTCAGAAATGGCAGGATATGTGTTCGTTGAATGTACGGAAAATGACGATGACCTCATATCGAGAAAAGCCATTAACTGTGCAGATTCGGTTGTATTTGTTCTTTCTCCCGATCTGAAAGGAATGACCTATTACACCGCAAACAAAGGACTTTTCGGCAGTGACGATGACAGAAGTTTTAAGGTTATAAACTCAACCGACAATGACCTCTTTCTGCCGATTGAAGATGTGAAAGCACATCTCAAAAATGTGTCCTGCACCTTACCTTATTCCAGACAGGTAAGACAGCAGCTTCTTGACGGTCAGTTATATATGAGAGTAAACGACAAGAAGTATCGCAAAGAACTCTCAAATCTCATTTATCAAATAATGTAATAAAGAAAGGAATTATAATCTTATGAAAAAATTTATTTGTATTCTCACAGCACTCTCAATCCTTGTCTGCTTCGGTGCAGTAACCGCCTATGCCGCAGAAACAACTGAAACACCTGCAACCGACAGCACGGACACAACACTTCCCGAAAGCACAACCACAGACAATGCCGACGGCGAAGATACAACCGATGTCAGCAACCCCTCAACAGAAGATACCACAACCGACAGTTCTGACGATGTAACAACTGACGGCTCTGACGATACAACAAACGAGGATAACTCTGACACAACAGAAACTCCCGAAAACGGTGATACAACCGATACACCCGCTGACGGTGATGAAACAACTGACAACACCGAAACACCCGATGACAGTACAACAGATGACGGTAACACCGATGAGGAAGCAACTCCCGGTGATGCAACAACCGATGACGGTGCAAACGGCGAAGGTACTACAGATGAAAACACCGAAAACAATGACAATCCCGATGAAGATAATGCCGATAACAATGAAACACCTACTGATACTCCCGATGAAGATACCACAGACGGTGACGGCGTCGGCGATGCAGGTACAATCATTGAAGGTGATGACACTGATAATGATAACAGCAATAACGGCACACCTAACCCCGGTGATGAGGTTATCACAATTCCCGATGACCTTAACAACCTTATAGGCGGTATTCTCGGCGGTCTTGTAAACGGTGAACTTGACGGCGATAACAACGGCAATAACAATACTGCTCCCGATGGCTACAACAACCCTGAAATTCCCGACACAGGTGCCGAGTCAGCAGTTCCCGCTATTGCTACACTTATCACTTCTGCGGCAACCGCAGTAGGAAGTATCCTTTTCAAGAAAAAGAAAGACGGCACACTTTTTTCAAAGGGCGAATAAGAAATGATACAGCAAAACATTGATTTTGAGCCTATGCTGTCAATGGTGCAGGAACACATCTCCTCCCGATATGCAGCGGCTTTGACCGACACAAACAAGCTCTCACAGTTAAGGTCATATATCGAAAAGTTTGTCCGTGATTCCAATTATACTGTTGAAGGACTTACCTTTTCAGAACTTTGCGATAAGCTGTATTCCGAAATGGCGGAATACTCAATCCTCACAAAGTATCTCGGCAAGGACAGAATTGAAGAAATCAACATAAACGCTTGGAACGATATTGCGATTACCTACACAAACGGTAAAACAGAAAAGGCAAAGGAACATTTCTATTCACCGAGCCACGCAGTAGATATTGTAAAGCGTTTGCTTCACCACTCGGGAATGATTATCGACAATTCCACACCTATGTCACAGGGACACTTACCCAACAACACCCGAATTACTGCTCTCAAAGAGCCTATTGTTGATGATGAAATCGGCGTAAGCGTTTCAATCAGACTTTTGCATCCTTCAAGAGTCAACAAGAAAGAGATTATCAAATCGGGCAATGCCACCGAGAAGATGATGGACTTCCTTTGTATGTGTTTGAGATACGGTGTATCCACCGTTGTAGCGGGTGCAACAAGTTCGGG
>JAFWWX010000014.1 GCA_017517985.1 Clostridia bacterium
GATTGTCAACATCTTCAAGCGGCTTATCCTCTTCAAGAAGTTTGTTGCGAAACTCATTGAAACCGTTTATGAGTAAATCGTGTTCAAAGCTGTCAACGGTTATTACTCGTTTATCAGATTTCATCGGCAAACTCCTTTATCGTGCATCTTTGTTTTTGTTCTTTACTTCAAGTATCTTTGACATACTCTGTGACATACTGTTTGCTTCATCACGAATTGCAGAAAGTTCCTGTCTTATGTCCTTCGGGGTTTTACCCTCAAATGGGTTTTTCTTTCTGTCAATGTCAGCAGGGTCTATACCTGCTCTTGCACAAGAGATAAAAGCAATACCGTATGCAGATACCTCGCATTTGTCACGGCTGTAATCGCCTTTGTCCAATCTCGCATGGGCAATTTCCTTTGACAATGCACGGAAGATGTCATCACCCTTCATACCCTGTCTGATATGAATAACCTTATCTTCGCTTCTGTAAAGTGCCGAAATATTTTCGGGAAGGTCATTTCGGATTTCAACGGGTACGGGTGATGTGTTGACGAGTGCCTTAATAAGCACACGCTCATTGTATCTTTTCTTGGGCGGTATTTTCTGAACGGCGGTAGTCTGTGTGATGTCGAAAACCTTTTTAGGCTCATAGTAAGTTCCTACACTGCCGTCCTCACGTTTGAACTCTTTGCCGGGTTCAAGGATATATATACCTGTTTCATTTTTCTTGATATATACACCTGCCTTGTTCCACGCCTCCAAGTCACGGAGTTTAAGTGCTTCGGGCATCTGGTGTGCAACCAACAGAGAATTACTGACAGCATATCTGTCAAAGCGGCTTTGTACTGCAAGATAACGAACAAAGTTAAGCGGGTCGGAAAGACCGCTTGATGCTTTGTCAAGCATAGCATAAACATCGTTCTTGATTTCCTGCCTGCGTTTTGCCCAAGCCTCCTTGTCAAACGATTTTTCGTTTTTGATTTCCGCAGGCTGCTCTTTTTTATTAGCCTGTATTCCGTTCTGTTCATTCATAATAATATCGTCAAGTTCTGACATTATCTTTGACTCCTTTCTTTTTGGATTTCTTTTTTGTTGGTGTTTTGATTTCGGCGGCTTCACTTTTTGCCCTGTTCTGCTCGGCTTTAATCTCTTTTAACCTTGCACGAACTGACGGGCGGGATTCAGCCTTCGAATTTGTCCAATCCCGTTCTGAGGGGGATATATGGTTGTTTCGTTCCCCGAAAGTAGGCTCGGACAGACGGGATTTTTCCGTCTTTGCCACAGAAGGGTTTTCGTTGAACGGCTTTTCTTTCTGCGGTGGGTTGTCGAACAGCATTTCGACAAATTTATCATCGGGTGTTTTACCGGGCTGACTTCTTACAGGGACTTCCTTTTGTGATTTTTTTGACCTGTCAAGAGAATCACGAACAGAAGACTTTTTGTTTAAGCCAAGATTGAATCTCTCAAAAATTCTGTTCACCTTTGATGAATCTTCTTCTCTTACCATAATGTCACACTTACCGTCGTTACTGTTCTTATCTTTAAGAATGTGATACATTATGCCATATTTTTTAGCGGCTTCACAAAACCTTTTCAAGTCTTTATCGTTGACTTCAAAGATAGTTACTGCACTGTTGGATTTGAGCATTTTTTTGAGTGATGCTTTACCCTTTGAAGGCGTATTATTGTCTTTGAGTGCAAGAGTAATCATTCGCTGTAATCGTTCAGCACTGTCACCTGACAGCTTGATTAACATTTGCACACCGTCCATAGTTATCCGCATTACCTGTTCAGCGGCTTCGCCTGAACTGCTCATTGTGGTTTCTCTCCTTTCTGATATTCATTTTTTTGCACTCGTCAATTCGCTCGTCTATAACGGGTTTCTGATTTTCAATTCTCTCACAAATCAAAACATCTCTCCGCAGTATTGATATACGGCCAGAGAGATTTTTGATGTGCTCTTTAAGTTCTCTGATTTCTTTTTCATCATCGTTACGAACAGCAATCTTTAGCTCGTTTCTTAAAATATTTCTTGCTTCTTCAAGTTCTTTGATTTCATCTTTGCGTGATTGTTTGAAGTCAGCAAGTTGTTCGGGAGTATCAATATCATTTCCGCATAAAAGGTTTTGCTGTTCCACCAGTTGGTGAAGTTTCTTTATTTCCGTATAAAGAGTCGAGTACAAATATCGGTTTGAATTGGGATGCTTCTTTACGGTTTTAACTACTGTAACGAAGCGAACATAGACCTCTTGGTATGTGGGGTCTTTCATAGGAACAAAGTATTTATCCACCAAGTTATCCTGTAAAGGAAAATTGATTTTTTGCCTTCTTGGTGATTGCTGAATTCTCTTTAAAATGTTTTCGGGAGTATAATCATCACCGAGCTTATACAGTCGTCTTGCTTTTGCAAAGTTCGGATGAGATATGGTTGGATATTTGCGATTGAAGTCGAATGAGTAACCTCTGCGTTGCATATGAGAAAAGAAATCCTGCTCACTTACCGAGAGCAGAATACACTCATCAATGTCATTCTTCATAAAGTTATTTTTGGTCAGTTGGTTGTTCATTTCCGCCTCGTAGATGTGATACGGGACTCGCTCTGAGGACTTGGGTTTTTCAATTACCGACAGACCGTACTCCCGACAAATATCATCGGAAGTCTTTCTCAAAAGTCTGTAACTCTCTTTGCAGGAGTTGTACTTTTTGCCGTCAACAAACGATACGGAGTTGATGACAAAGTGATTGTGTATATGTTCTTTGTCGAGATGAGTAGCAACAATAACTTGGAATTTATCTGCCCACATTCTGTTGGCAAGTTCAATTCCAATATCGTGTGCGAGTTGCGGAGTAACCTCGCCGGGTGCGAAAGATTGGTAGCCGTGAAAAGCTAAAATTCCGTCAACCTTGCCGTATCTTTTCTTAACAGCCATCATATTATCTCTCGCATTTTCCTCCGAACAATTCAGTCCCTCAACATAACATTTCTGCTCTGTTTTTGAGTCATTCATCGCATAATCCATAACATCGTAAAGAGATTGAAGTTCCTCATCGGTGTATCTTGTCTTATCGGGATTAGTGGCATAGTCAAGAGCTTTATCTATTCTTCCTTTGATACTCCAAAGTTTTGTGGTAGCTATTCTTCGCTTGGATTGAACGCAGAAACAAGTTCATTTTTTAGAAAATCAATCTCTTTGAGAGCCTTCATCAATTCGGGTGTGTTGATATATTTTTGTGTGCGGGCAACAACAAGAAGCTGGTCTAAATTCCTGCCGATTGCATTAAACTCCTTTAAAAGTTTTGTGTAGTCGGCAGGCGGCATTTGCTTCGGGACACAGCCATTAACCATATGTCGAAGCAAGGTTGACATAGATAAACCCGTTTCCGTACAAAGCTGACGAAGCCTTTTATACTCATTTTTATTAAGGTACAAATCTACTCTGATAGGTCTTCTTCTCATTCAATCACTCCTTTCTTCTGAAGCTGATTTTTGATTACTGTTGCTGTTGCGTTTGAAGCAAATGCGAGAACTGCAACGGCAACAATGCCTAATGTGTTCATTGGAATCTCCTCCTTTCTTCACGGGGTATTAGGGGTGTGAAATCCCTAACGTGCGGATTTGACGGGACAAATCCATTGCTCGTTAAGACAAATGCCACGAAATCAGCTA
>JAFWWX010000261.1 GCA_017517985.1 Clostridia bacterium
CTACGATTACTATAACCGTTTCGCTTGTTATCCCTGCTTTTATTGCAGCATCCCCCAGAATTAGACCGCCAACAACACTGAGAGCGTCACCTACAGCTTTAGGCATTCTGACACCAACCTCGCGTATTATTTCAAATATAATCAGAACAACAAGCATTTCCGTGAATATATCAAAGGGAATATTACTTCTTGTCTGCATTTGTGTTTTGTATAAAGAGTAGGGAAGCGCTCCCTTGTGAAACTCATTTATTGCAACATATATTGCAGGCAGATATATTGCGAGCATCATTCCCAAAAAACGAAGTACCCTTATAAAAGTGGCATAATATATGCTTTTTGTATAGTCTTCCGCAGATTGTATGCTTTCTGTAAAAAGGTATGGTACGGTTAACACAACAGGACTTCCGTCACATATAATTGCAATTCTTCCTCCAAGGATTTTTGATGCAACTTTGTCAGGCTTTTCGCTGTTTCCAACCTCTGAAAACAAATTAAATTTTTTACTTTGTAGTTTCAGTTCAAGAAAACCTGAATCAACACAGGAACCCATATCTATTTCTGTCAGCCTTTTTAAAAGTTCGTCAAGTACCTCTTGTTTTGCAATTCCCTCATAGTAAACTATTTTAATGTCGGTGTTTGTTTTGTTCCCGAAGGTCTTATTTATTACTTTTAACTTTTCACTACGAATTATTTTTCTGATAAGTGTCAGATTTACCATAGCATTTTCAACAAAACCTTGCCTTGGCCCTCTGACTACAGCCTCGCTGTCCGGCTCGCTTATACTTCTTCCGTCCTCGCTTCTTGCGTCAGCTACAAAGCTGAATGACTTATTTTTGTACTCGCCTGTTATCAGGGCATTGCCCGATAATATTTTTTGTACTGCATCATTTATATCAATACATTCGGAAAGTGGAAGTGTCGCAAGAATACCCGGTAGTGTTTCTTTGTCAAATACCTTTTCAAGGTTTGAACTGATAGGCTTTAGTATTCCTTCGGTTATATATTTTTTATCGCATAAATTTATAATATAAAGGACAGTTAAGGTCTGATTATTTTCGTTTGTCAAAACTCTTTTTGCAAAATCAGCGCAGTTCCGGAATTTGTTTTCAAGCTCTTTTACAAATATTTCCGAATCCATAATTCCTCCGTAAAATAACTTTTTACATAGTATTCCCATATATAAAATATTAATTCATCCGAGGTAGATGTATGATTAATGAAATTCCAAATATAAAAAAAGAAAGACTCCGTAAGACCTTAACTTTTGAAAATATAAAAGTTCTTGAGATGAATATTGAATATCCGGTATTCAACAGAAATGAAGTAGATGCTGATTATAAATCAATAAACGATTTTTATAAGAAGTTATCGGATAATTATATAAATTACTGTGAGTTGGTACTGTATAACAGAATAAAAAAACATTACACTCATAATGATAATATAAAACCTTTTGGTGAAATAATGAAATTCTTTGCTCCTCACAATAGCAAGGATTATGTTTCGGTTATATGTGAAATTACACATTTTGACGGTTATTTTAAAAGGACAACAAGGATAAATCAGACCTGGCAATATAAAGATAATATAATGTTGCCAGCAAATTACTTTTATAAAAAAATTGGAATGTCACATAAGAAAATAAAAAAATATATAGGTGATATTATAATGGAAAAAATCAAAAACGGAAATGCGGATTTTTCTTACACGGATAAAAGTGTCAGAAAATACGCATACAATGTAAATACAAATAATTATTATCTTTGTAAAAAGGGCGTTGCATTTTGGTTTGATACAGGAACGATAGCCCCCGAATCAGAGGGATTTCCTGCCTTTGTTATCCCTTATAAAGAGAAAGAGGAGTTGTCGAATTGACAACTCCTAAAATAATTTTTGTTATTCGTTTATATCACGCATAGTAAGAGAAATTCTCTTTTTTGCTTCGTTGACTTCAAGTACCTTTACCTTTACTATATCTCCAACGGAGAGAACCTCTGACGGATGTTTTATAAATTTGTTACAAATCTGGGATATGTGAACAAGACCGTCCTGGTGAACGCCAATATCAACAAAAGCACCAAAGTCTATTACATTTCTTACAGTACCTTTAAGTACCATGTCAGGCTTCAGGTCAGATATTTCCATAACATCATTTCTGAGTATCGGAGAGGGGAGCTCGTCTCTGGGGTCGCGTCCCGGCTTTAAAAGCTCTTTTACAATGTCAAGAATTGTAGGGACTCCCACACCGCAAACTTCTACTGCTTTGCTTTCGCCGACTTTTTTAAGTCTTTCAACAAGGTCTGATAGATTACCTTTTGCAACATCCTCAAGTGTATATCCGCAAAGTTCGAGAAGCTTTTCTGCAGCAGAATAGCTTTCGGGGTGAACACCTGTGTTATCAAGAATATTCTTACTTTCCGGAACTCTTAAGAATCCTGCACACTGTTCAAAGGCTTTAGGACCAAGTTTCGGAACCTTTGTCAGCTGTTTTCTTGATGTAAATATACCGTTTTCTTCACGATATGTGACGATGTTTTTAGCGGTTGTACCATTAAGACCGGATACATTTTTAAGTAGAGAGGGTGAAGCTGTGTTAAGGTCAACACCAACGCTGTTTACGCAGTCCTCGACAACACCTCCAAGAGCTTCATCAAGTCTTGCCGGAGGCATATCGTGCTGATACTGACCGACACCTATTGATTTTGGGTCTATTTTTACAAGCTCTGCGAGGGGGTCCTGAAGTCTTCTTGCAATGGATACCGCACTTCTAAGTGATACGTCATATTCCGGAAATTCTTCAGCACCAAGCTTAGATGCGGAATATACGGATGCGCCTGCTTCGTTTACAATAACATAGCTTACGCCATTTAGTTCTTTAAGCATATCTGCGACAAATCTTTCGGATTCTCTTGATGCTGTACCGTTTCCAATAGCTATGTTTTTTACATCGTGTTTTTTTATAAGATATGTGAGCTTTATTTTTGCCTCATCAATTTTATTGTGTGGAGGAGTAGGGTATACAACGGAGGTTTCAAGCACCTTTCCGGTGCCGTCAACAACAGCAATTTTACATCCTGTTCTGTAGGCAGGGTCAAAGCCCATTGTAACATTTCCTTTTACTGGAGGCTGCATAAGAAGAGGTTTCAGATTGAGAGCGAAATTTTTGATAGCTCCTTCACTTGCTTCATCAGTCAGAAGATTCCTAATTTCTCTTTCAACTGACGGGAAAATAAGTCTTGAATAAGAATCCTGTGCTGAAGCTGAAACAAAATCAGCACATTCACCGGTTGAAGTAATAACCTTTCCCAGAATGATGTTCATAGCAGCATCGTCAGGGAATACAACGGATACTTTTAAGAATTCTTCGTTTTCGCCTCTGTTTATTGCAAGGACCTGATGACCTGGAATCTTTGCAATTTCCTTTGAGAATTCGTAGTACATTGTATAAACGGATTCAACTTCGGGATTACCTGTAGAGGAGATAAGACCATGTTTGAGAATGGATTCTCTGAGTATTTTTCTGATATCTGCATCATCGGAAATCCATTCGGCAATAATGTCGGAAGCACCTGCGAGTGCATCTTCTACAGTATTTACTTCCTTTTCTTCGTCAATATATTTCTCAGCTTCGGCACTGATTGTAGTGTCACCGATATTCTGCCCAAATATAAATTCCGCGAGAGGTTCAAGACCTTTTTCTTTTGCGATTGTTGCTCTTGTTCTTCTCTTTTGCTTGTATGGACGGTAAATATCCTCCACTTCGGTCATTGTTGTTGCATTATCGATTGCAGAAATAAGCTCGTCGGTGAGCTTGCCCTGAGCTTCAATAGAGTTTTTAACTTCTGTACGTCTTGCTTCGAGATTTCGTAGATAGTTAAGTCTGTCGGCAAGAGTACGAAGGGCGGTATCGTCCATTGTACCGTGCATTTCTTTTCTGTATCGAGCGATAAAGGGGATAGTGTTACCCTCATCTATAAGATTGATTACATTCTGAACATGTGTCTCACTTTTGTCAAGTTCTCTTGCAAGAATCTGAATAATTGTTTCCATTTTGTCTCCTTATTGAGTTACAGATAATATGTTGGTATTATATCACAAAACTTTTTTTGTTTCAAGTGTAATTTTGTCATTTAATTAAAAAATACAATTTTTGAAAAAAACACTTGACAAAATATCTCTTTTATGATATACTTACAAAGTCGTCGGCAGTGACATGCTGAAGAACCACTTCAAATATGGAGAAGTCGCGTAGCTGGTCGAGCGCGCACGATTGGAAATCGTGTAACCGGTAAAACGGTTCGAGAGTTCGAATCTCTCCTTCTCCGCCAGAGAAAACACAATTTTGAAAAAAATTGTGTTTTCTTTTTTTGTCTAAAATTCTGGCAGGAATAAATTCAACAATCCTAAACCGCAAGGAATTATCCTTGCCGTAGTCATCTGCTACAAGTTTTAATAAATCATTACCATAGCATAATGTTATTTCCACTTTATCTTCATAGACTACCACTTTATCAACAAAAAGATTTACAATTTCTTTAATACCTTTCAATGTGCCGTTTTCAAACTCTGATTTAGCATATCTGAATGCTTCAAGAATTACATCTTCTGTTAATGTTGTTTCTCTGGCTTTCGCCTTTACATTTTCAAGTTCAATATCTAAACTGATTTTTTCATTTTCAAGGGATTTCAAACTATCAGCAAGTGCTTGTGAAAAACCTATTGAAGCAATAGCATTAGTTGTATTGTTGATTTTGTAATTTACACTATCAATGAGTTTTTCAAGCCTTTTAATCTCTTGTGTATAGTTATCATCTTGTGAATTATGATATTTCCTATAAGCAGAAACAATTTCTTCAATTCTGCTTTCGTCAAAGACAATTTTACTAATAAGTTGAACTACACTCTTATCAAGGACATCACGATTTACTTCGCCATTATGACATTTAACCTTTTGATTTTTATGGGTGCAACGATAACTTACATATTGTGGGTGTGTATCATTTGCCTTTCTGCTATTTCCAACATAAGCAGATTCACATTCGCCACAGACAATTTTCCCAGACAATAAATATGTTTCTCGTGCTTTGAAACTGCCTGCTCTCTGTTGCCTTTCTTTCATTATCTTTTGAACCTTATCAAAATCATCTTTACTTATAAGGGCAGGGCAACCATTTTCAATTCTGACAATTTCTTCTTCTGGCTTGTATTTATGCCCATTTCTCTTTCTTGTAGCACTATTTGCCTTTTCAGACTTATTGTAAATATATGTGCCACAATACTTTTCGTTTTTCAAAATTGAAAATAGTGAGTTCTTGCCAAACACATTTCCAGTTTTGGTCTTATAGCCTTTACGATTTAATTCATTTACAACATCCATATAGGATTCTCCCTTTAAGATGTTTTCAAATATCAGTTTTACCGCACCTGCTTCGTCTGGATTGATTATAAGTTTCTTTGTTTGCTTATCTACATTGTAGCCAAGCGGGGGAAGTCCTCCCGTATGATTACATTTTAAGGCGTTTTCCATTTTGCCCTTTTCAACTTCTCTGGCAAGGTTAAGAATATAATATTCAGCCATACCTTCTAAAACTGATTCCAGAATAACACTTTCTGGACTATCATCAAGCCTTTCTGTTACGCTGAACAGTTTAACTCCGTTTGACTTAATAATATACTTGTAATGTGCCGAATCGTATCTGTTTCTGGCAAAGCGGTCAAGTTTATGTACTACAATGGCATCAAATCTACCTTTACTACTATCAGCAATCATCTGTTTGAAAGCGGTTCTGTTATCGGTTTTTGCCGATTGTGCTCTATCTTCATAAAACTTGATTAGGGTATAACCCTCTTTATCGCAAAATTCTCTAATTGCTCTTTCTTGTGCTTCGATACTTTCTTCTCTTTGTAGGTCAGATGAATATCTCGCATAACCTACAACTTGTAATTCTCTGTTTCTCATATCTGTTAATCCTTTCTGCTTTAATAAGCCATAATATAACCATTTTTAGTAAAACAACCACAACCGTCAAGGTCTATATCTCTGCCATAAGATGAATAATCAAAATAGCATTTTAGGTTTTCTGGAATATCAATACAACAACATTCCTCCGCAAAGTAATAGCCTAAATCATAGTCATTTTCAATGTTTTCATATAAAGTATAACTATCTAAATCTTCAATCAGTTCCATTACCTCTGTTGCTGATGTAGCACCCTGATACTCTAAAACTGCTTCCAGTTTCTTAATATCGTAAGAATCAAGTGCTTCAATCGTTTCAGCAAGTTCATTTAATTTATAAATATTGGAGTATTCACCTATAACTTTTGTTAAGCCATAGATTTCACTTTCCCAATCGGTCAGAAAAAATTCTTCGTATTCTTCGTTAATTCCAATTCTCTTTAATACTTCGTCAAGTTCCTCTGTGGGAACGGGTAATTCTACCCATTCCCCAACGAGAAAGCCTTCTACATATTTTCCGAGATTACTAATATACAAATTTAACATCATTAGTGCCTCGCTTTCATCTTTTAATATAGTTATTCATATTTTCGCATAAAATCTTAATTATCTCATTGTAATCAATGATGTTTTCTTCCTTTGGAATATAGATTATTTTTTTATTTTTACTTTTCATAGCTTAAACGCTCCTTGATTTGATTTTTTGTTTGTGATGCACATCTTATAATTATATTTTAACACAAAAATCAACATAAATCAAGAAATCCATTCCGTCCATACGGAAGAAATCAAACTATTTTAATTAAAATTCCGTAAGTAGTAAAAACTCTTTTTCCCTTGTATTCTCTGGTATTGTAAGCACTTTCATCTACATTTTGGATTAACTTATAGTCTTTAAGGCAATCTAAAATCTCAATTAAATCATCAGAACTTGAATAATTGTATGCTTCAATATAAGCACATAGTTTATCCGTATCATCTTCTGAAAGATTTTCTAACCGTCCTGCTAAATTATTCAGTTCTATAATTTTCTTGTGATTATTTAATTTGTTGCCTTTGCCGAATACTTCATTTTTACATTCTGTGATAAAGCATTCCAGACATTCATCATTCTTACCGATTTGTTTCAGCACTCTTTCAAGTGCTACTCTGCCTATGGGTAATCTAACCCATTTCCCCTCTATACCTGCTTTGTTGCCTGCTTTACTTTTGGTAATAAAATATACCGCCATTCTGCTCATATCTTTTGTTCCTCTCTTTCTATTTTGTTTTTTCTTATATACTACTGTGAGAAGAACGCCATTATTCAAGTAAATGCGACAAAATCTATCTATTTTTATTATAACACACCCACACCGTGAGTCAAGAAATCCGTTCCGTATATAAGGAAGATATTGAAAAATATTAAAATCAACGCCAACCAGACTAACCGCCTTATTTCAACATCTTCAAGTTATAGAACGCTTATAAATAAAGTATTATATATAAAATAAGAAAGAAAAAATCTCGCAAGACCTCACTCCGCAGGTATATAAATATACCACCGAAAGAAAAATGGCTATGCCACCATATTCCCAGAATGTGAATATTTTTTTCTTTCTTACTCCGTTCGGTCTTGCTAGAAGCTCAAGGGGGTGATTTTCTTGGGAAGAAAATCTCATTATATACAAACACCGAACCACAAGGACATTCAATTCTTGAACGCCCTTAGATGTTCTGGTGTTTGCTCAAAGGAACAAGCACTCAACTTTATTACGGCTAACCGCCTTAAATGTTTCGTTCTTGATAGGACAATTCAGAAAGCCTCATATATAGACGATAAGGGCAACAGACACGCCATTTATCGCATATCAGATGACGGCAGAAAATGGATTGCCCAGAATGTGCCGATACTTGCTGACCGCAAATATTATACAAGCACTGGCACAGAACACGATTTAAGACTGATGAACAAGATAATATCTCTAACACCAGAGCAAAGACTTACTATGAGATGTGAATCAGAAATCAGGGACGAGTTCAAGGCACATCTGGACAAACTGTTAGAAGATAAGTTGTATGACCGACACGAAGAATTATATAATGCTATGGCAAGTCATTCGGTATCAATGCCAGACCTTGCCTATGGTGTAAATGAGTATTACGAAGTAATCACATCATCATACGGAGAAACGGAGATAAATGCTAAAATTGAGACAGTTTCTATGATTGGGGGCAATCTTGAAATGGAAAGAATTTAATTAACAAGGGGGAATTAAAAATGGACGGAATAAAAGAAATGTGCCAGAAAAGACTTCTGGCAGATAACGAAAAAATTATTTATATAATTATTTCAGGGTGTGGGGGTGTGATGTTCCTGAAACACTTTTACAGTATGATAGGAAAAACCGACACCAGACTAATTGAAAGACTTATAGACAAGGGCATTATCAAAGTAAAGCAGATAGGTAGAAACAAGGTTATAATTGCCAGACATGCCGCCTATCGTCATTTTAGATTATCAACAAAATATCCCAGACTAACGAGTAATCACCTGCTACACTCTGCCTTACTCTGTGAAATGTTGCTTCATACATATTTTGACAACACCGAGAAAATGGTTAAAATCCTACAACAAGGGAACTTCTGCTACTATGCAGTTGAGAATAGTCTGAATTTCTTAAACCGAGTGTATTGCTTTATGAACGGCAAGAGTGCCGACACAAGCACATTGAAATTATATCTGGACGAACTAAAAGAGAAAACCGAGTTTCTAAAATCCAGCACCAAAGGACGAAAGGAGACTTTGAAGAAAACCGCCTGCCAGACTACCGACCTACTTATTATGAGAAACAATAACATATATGTTCATTATGCCGACTACACCGAGAACACGCTCCAAATTCATCTGGCTATATTCCAATACCAGAATAACACCGAGAAACTTATAAGGAACATAAAAAAATCTCTGGAAGCGGTTTCGTCAATGATGTATGGCATTCCAACCAGAGTTGTTATTGATGTATATTCCCTTAATGAAAAGTCAGAATTCTTACAAAAGAAAGTTTTTAATAGTTTTCCAGACGAAAGTATAAGATTTCATTGGTATAATGTAAAAAATCGTCTCTTTTCTGGGATTGATGTAGAAAAATGGTTATAGTCTGATTTGCTTCCTTATATAATATATAAAGGAAAGGACGGCGGATTAGATATGAAACTGACAAAAGACGAGATTGAGTTTCTGGAAGAAATATCAAGAGAGAACTTCCAGAGAGATTTTGAACAATGGGTAGAGAGTATGGAATTTTCTCTGGGGAAAATTTAAGAAATGGCTTTATACTGCGGTATAAGGCTATTTTTTTGTTATAAAATGTCCCGAAACACTTATATTATGACAGTTTCAAAAATCGTCAAACACTTAAAATTTATATACTTTTCATTTTCTCCGTATCTTGATAGAAATATGAGATATGAGAGTGATACAATGAAAAGAAAGACTAAAATTATGATGATTACTGTTTCAAGCGGTATTTTCAGCACCACCCCAGAAGCAGTAAAAGAAGCTAATGCCTTAAAAATCTGGCTTCAAATACTATGCCAGAGAAAAGGCTACTCTTGTAAGGCGGTTATAGGTGTTAGCGAATATAATCCCAAAGCAGGGACAATGACAGTTTTAAGAACTGGAAAAAGGGGCAGGCCAAAAAAGAGATTTGCCAGAACGAACTACTATCTACCCAACCACAAGACCGCACCACATATACATATTGTGCTATATGGTAATCCTGCTGATATGCTCTGCTCCCTAATGGCTGACCGCTTGAATAACAAATATAAGACCAAAGCAGTATGGTATAACGATTGCCGAGAATATCAAGAAGAAGCATTGACCTATGTATTAAGACAATCCCAGACTATACGAACAGTAGAGATAGACGAAAAGGGCATATTATCAACCGACAAGCACGGATTTTATACCGCCGTATCAATGGCAAATACCACCATTAAGGCACAAATAATTAAATTTACACATATAGAAACACCGACACAATCAAAGAAACAAGGCAGACAAAGACATTCCCGAACACAACAAAGGAGAAAAAGACTACAATGTAATATGAATCATATTATA
>JAFWWX010000262.1 GCA_017517985.1 Clostridia bacterium
TATGTTCCGAACAGGCTTGACGGATATATAAAGGTACAAAATGAAACCGGAAGTATATCACCTGAACGAAAGAATGAATTATACGATAAAATGTTTGAATGGATCTGTGAACATATCAAAAATGATAAGGATCTATTCCTTACCCTGCATGGTCACTTTGGAATGACTAAAGAAGAATTACATGACCATAGCATTGAGAGTCTTGATGACTTCTTCACAGAAGATAATCCGGAAATGAACAACGATGAAGGGATGGAGATGACAATGTAATAAAATATCAAAATCAGATTAGGCGGTCAGTTTGTGTGAACTTATCACATAGACTGACCGCCTCTTTTTTTGTGCCTAAAAATAGGCAGAAAGGAGAAAATTCATGAAGAAATTCATAGTTTTGGTACTTACAGCAGTGATGCTGTTTAGTATATCAATCTGTGCATTTGCAGTAGGCGAAGGCAATATAGACAATGGCGGCGGTGGTATGGGTTCAGGTACATCAACGAATAAATGGATACCCGGCGAAGAAGGTGTCAGGGTAACTGTAGTCCGGGCATCTGACGGAGCACAGGTATCGCAGTCGTTTGATATGACCAACATCAACCTCCGTGACAGTGTCTATACATTCGGTATCTATAGTAAACTCAGATACAGGAATGGCGAGGTTTCACTCGTGCTTGAAGCCGCCGATTACACGGTTATAAGACCGACAATCTCTATGCCAAGAATTATCTCATCAGGGAGCAGTTCGGCAAGCATAGACGAAATTAAGCGGTATTTTTGCAGTGAATATGCGGTACAGCTTGTAGCGAATACAACCGGAATAGAATACGACACACTCATTAATGGTCAGTACAAGATCTTAATTGAGCCTGTGGCGTATTTTTTGTTTAACGGAAATTACTTCGCTATGAGTGCGCATCAGGCTGCATTGTATGACCAGATGTTAAGCGGCGGACTCCGAGCAAAAATGGTGAGCCTTACTCACAAGAACCTGCCTCTTGCGATGTTCTTGGAAAGAGCTGAACTCGGTTATCCTGCATGGACAGGAACAACCACAAAGAATGTATCCAACGATACGATTATCAATTATCTCGGACTCGGTGTAGTGCATTTTACGGAGGAGCCTATCCCTGAAGAATCCATAGAAACACCTGATCCCGAAGAAGATGATTGGTGGTACGGTTTCGGTTGGATGTACGGAGTGGGAAACGGAAATCCTGCAGGACCGCAGTATGCTTACAGAACTGACACCGATGTTATAACTTCCATAAGGGTTACGGCAGATCAGGAATACAATCCTGACAATCCGCTATCTGCCAGATTTGTCATTGACGGAAATAACTACCTTGTCGAAGACATCGTAATTCCTGAAGATGAATCACAAATCGTGTGGGTGAAATGGCACACACCTGACGAACCCGGCGAAGTAACAATCCGTGTAACAGTAGGTGGAAGAACGAGAACCGCAAGAGCAGTAATCGAGGAGATTGTAGATAATGAACCGCCTGATCCGAAAGCAAATGACAGAAACGACCTTTACCAATTGCCGAATGTTCCGGTGCAAACAGAAACTGAGACTTTGTCTTGGGGAGTATGGTCAGCATCGTGGCATGAGTATTGGGAATGGATTCCGAATTGGGAGTGGACAGGAACACATTGGGTAGATAACGGACAGTGGGTAGATAACGGTTGGTATGACTTTACTTTTAACCGCTATCATGCAACCTTAGATGCAAATCAAAGCATATCACCGAATTCAAAAGTTCCGACAGCAAGCGGAAACAGAATGAAATCAGGTTATGGCTTTGATACATCCTTAGAATGCAGAATAGACACCAATGCTCCTGTAAGAGCATACACACAAGCTCAGACAACCCAAATGTTCTTCCCTGAATTTGAATACAGTACATATTTCAGGGTGCTTGACAGAAATGTACAAAGCTACAGGTCAACCTTCCAATTCAAAGAAAACAGGTATTCAACATATAAGAGCAGGTCGCATTTTACTCCTGTGTGGTTCCCTGACGGAGCCTACAAGACATACACGATGGTGTATGATGCCTGGACTCCTGCAGGAATGCTCAGAGTGAACAAAACAGCTTCGCTCAACCTTGTTGGAAACCTATTCGAAGATTGGCACATAGCGCCAAAGAATTAAGGAGGCAAGAAAGTTATGAAGATTAAAAGAATCTTATCATTATTGGCAGTAATATTAGTTTTAGCAGTAATCACCGTACCTGTCTTTGCAGCAGGAACAGGCGATGTGTCAGGAGCAGTTGAAAGCACATGGACAACGGCAAGAACACAGATTAAGTCGGTTGTAAACAATGTTGTATTTCCTGTACTTGACTTGATCCTCGCCGTGTTCTTCTTTGTAAAGCTCGGCAGTGCTTACTTCGACTATCGTAAAAGCGGTCAGTTTGAATGGACAGCACCGGCAATTCTTTTCGGATGTCTTATATTCGTACTTACTGCACCTACATACCTTTGGGGAATTCTCGGTATGTAGAATCTTATACCGGCCGCACAGCGATATGCGGTCGGCAAATTTACAGGAGGTTAAACTATGCAGACAAAGTTTACAATATCAGGTTTCAACGATGAAAAGTATGAACTTACTCCGCATTTGAGACTTATAGAAGTAACAGATTTTATGGGTGAGAGAATGCACAACATAAGTCTGAATTTTACCCATATGGAAGATGGAGCAGAAATGCCGTTTGCAAACTTCACACTAAACTTCGGTGAGTTTCTCGGAATGAAGAATTGTGCATATGTTGACACAAACAACTGTTGGTTTGCAGATGAAATCCTACAGACAGGAATCGCAGAAGACACAGGTCTTACAAAGATCAGCGGATTCTGTAAATATCCTTTATGGAGCTTCAAAGAAGAGTTCCTCGAAGCAGTAGACAAGGAAGTGTATCAGAAATACTCTGATGAGTATGACGAATACATGAAGTCACAAATGCCCGAACAGGAACCTAACGAAGAACCAACAATGGGAATGTGAGGAGAGCGATTTGATGACTGTACACTTAGAAAGCCTTAAGAAGATTTTTGACAATGTGGAAGGAATAGAAAATGTACGCTATATTGCCAGAGACTGTTATGCCGACCTTGGCGGAGGCAAAGTCATGAGAGCATACTTCTCATCAGTGGATATGGGAAGAAACAAAAATGCATTGTCCATCAACATTATGTCAAAAGATAAAGGCAAAATAGATGCTATGGTAATCCGATTTAATGACATATGGTCGCAGAGATACAATATCTGCGGAAACAAAGAAGGTCCTCACATTGGAACGTACAATGGTAAGGATCAGTGGTACACTCCCGAACCATCAAATGAAGACTACAGGAAGTTAAGCGATATGGTATCCTCTTATGTTGACTATTTCAGCGAAATTGGTATGGAACAGCAAGAAGGCATGTCCGGGATGGGAATGTGAGGTGAAGTAAATGGCAGTACCAACAACATTCGAAAAAGAACTTCATAAAATCTTTGACGGCATCGATAATCTTGAGAACAAGAAATATGTCGGCCGTGCATTTTATGCAAGCATAGACAA
>JAFWWX010000263.1 GCA_017517985.1 Clostridia bacterium
AAAGTCATGGTGAAATGTGCGGACGAAATAATTGTTTTAAGTGAAAGTGCTCGTGAGTATTTCAAGCAAAACTATAATCGTGACACTGTACTTATTCATAACGGAATAGATAAGCCTAATAAAAAAGAAGCAGATGAAATCACAAAAATATACGGACTTTCAAAAGGTGATTATATTTGTATCGTTTCAAGACTTACAGCAGAAAAAGGCGTTCATTACCTGATTGATGCATATAACAGTATAAAAACAAATAAAAAGCTTGTTATCGCAGGTGATACAAGCGATACAGATGAATATGTAAAGATGATCAAGCAAAAAGCATCCGGAAATCCTGATATTATTTTCACAGGATTTATATCGGGTGATGTATTATGCGAAATATATAGCAATGCGTATGTTGTTACTCTTCCTTCTGATATTGAAGGAATGTCCCTGAGCCTTTTGGAAGCTCTTGCTTATGGCAATGCAGTTTTATGTTCTGATATTCCTGAAAACACATTGGTGACAGAAAACAAAGCAATACACTTTAAAAAGAGTAATGTGGAAGATCTGGCAGAAAAACTGCAGTCAATGTGTGATGACGAAGAAATTGTTAATGAAATTAAAAATGGGGCTGACGAATTTATACTCAGTAAATACAACTGGAATGATGTTGCAAACGAAACATTCGCCCTATATAAAAAAGTTTCGAAAAAATAAAGAAAGGTAGCTTATGTTATGCTAACTACAAAAACTAAGAAAAACATAAGGGTATTGAAACTCTTTTTAATAAGCCTGATTTTTGTTTTGATAGCGGTATCTATTGCGATAGTCGGCTGTAATTATATCGGGAATCGTAACTTCAAAGAGACCTTTTATAGTGTAAGCAGCCTTAAGGTGAACAATAAGGTAAGAATTATTCAGATTTCCGACCTGCATAATTGCTCGTATGGAAAGGATAATATCAAGTTGCTTGACAGAGTTAAAAAGTTAAAACCGGATTTGATAGTTTATACCGGAGACATAGTTGATTCAAAAGCAAAATCAAATGACAGAGCAATAAGCTTATGCAAAGAACTTGCAGATGTTGCTCCATCATATTACATATATGGCAACAACGAAGTGGAAATGTATTATGACATTCCTCTGACTCAGGAATCTCTTGATAAGAAGTTTGGGTTCAATGATAATAACCGACAGCCCGGTAAACTTTTGGAAATCACAGACGATCTTACAAGAACACTTGAAGAGGCAGGTGTAAAGGTACTTAAAAACAAGTCAGACACTATAACAATCGGGACGACCGATGTGGATATATATGGAGTGCTTACATCCAATCCGTCATCCTTCTGGTCGTATGCAGGTGAAAGCTTTGATGAATATATGTATTCAAATGAAAACAATTTAAAAATCACAGCAATTCACGAGCCGTTAGTGTTTGAAGAATATTCTCCTGACTCATGGGGTGACTTGATGCTGGCCGGACATAACCACGGTGGCACGGTTAAAATACCAATGATGGGCCCGTTATACACACATGATGGAGGCTTTCTGCCGGATCGAGGCGGTCATTATGTTAGTGGCAGATATGAAGTTCAAGGAAGACCACTCATTATAAGTTCGGGACTCGAAAACAAAAATATTATGAGAATCAACAATCAGCCGGAACTTGTGATTGTTGATATAAATAAATTTTAATGTCGGAAAGGAGTGTATAATAAATGATTTCCTCACTTTTGCAAAAATTACCTCTTGCAGTAGTAGGACTATTACTGGTTGTATCAGCTTTGACAATATACTTTCGTTCGAAGAATGTTACAAAAAGTGAGTTCTTAAAGATATTCAAAAGCACACGTTTAATAGGTGCGTGGATGTTGATTTTCGTGTTCGTTATCTCAGGTATATTTGGAATTTTTAATCATATAAAAGCAAAACACTCTGTTACGGCTGTTGTATCACTTAATTATTCAGAAGCGTCACAGGCACAGAATTCCAACGGAACAAGATACAACATGGCAGAGATAATCTGTGATGAGGTTGTAGAAAAAGCTATGGAAATGGGTGCTTTGGAAAATGTAACCGTAAAACAATTAAAGAACTGCCTGTGTGTTTATCCCTATATACAGGGCGATGTGAACGACGAGTCTAATTATCACATTTCTACTGAATTCATCGTAGAATATCACGCTTCAAAGCACACCGACCACTTAGATGCTGAAAATGTAATTACCTTGATAACAAGTGCCTATAAAGAATACTACATAGAAAAATACACGGATAATTTCAGTCTTACAAGTAAAGAGGACAAACCTGATTATAGTACAATGGAATATATGGACATTGTAACCTATTTCAATAAGGAAACAACTGCTGTTTTAAACTATCTTTACGGATTGGCTGAAAAAGGTTCAAGTTTTGTTACAAAAAACAATACTACATTTCACGCAATAGCACAAAAGGTACATCAATTTAAAGAAACACAAATAGATCAAAATCTTAAATCTTTGGTTTTGCAACATGGAATTGTAAGAGATAAAGATAGCTACATCGAAAGGCTTTCCTACCAAAACAAAAATACAGATTTCGACAGGCAAAAAAATAAAGTATCATTCGATATTTGCAATCAGGCAATTGATATGTATTCCGAGGAAATGACAAGAGTCGTTCTTGTTCCTACATGGGATGAGAGTGGAAAGTATTATATGGGCAGAACAAAAGTCGGCATTGATGAACTTTCTGTTATGGCAACAACATTCAGCAATAATGTTGCTTCAAATGAGAAGGAAATAATGGATAACAATCTTGTTATAGGAAAGATGAAAGGCTCATCAGGCAATACATCAGCAAATGCAGAAGCAGACGCACTTATTATAGCTATAGACAAGAGCATCGATGACTTTACTAACGAAGCAATTACTGCCGGCAGAGAATATTCAAATTATAGAATGAACCAATGTATTGCAGTCAGCATTTCAGGAACTTCTTTGTTTAGTGAGTTAAAGACAATCATTATATTTATGATGCTTGCTTATGTTGCTGCGTATGTATTTGGTTATTTCGTTTACAAGCTTTGAATTGCTGCTGTTATACTGCAGATGCTTTCTCACCCTGTCGGCAAAATCAATAATCATATGATACTGAAGATTTTTTATCCGTTCAGGGTTATCAAGAGTCTCACACTTGTTTATATACATTTCTTCGGCTGAAATAACCTCGTCAATATCAAGTCCCGCTTCAATTGATGCTCTTGATACTA
>JAFWWX010000032.1 GCA_017517985.1 Clostridia bacterium
CCAGCCGACAAGCGGAATAAGAGCAATTATTACATCATGCATAATCGTATGAGTGCTTTCGTCACCGTGAATATGTGGCGACGCAGTCATTTTAAATAAACTCATTGTATTTACCCTTTCGATTATTTTTTAATTCTTTTTCTCTTATCAATAACAGCTGCCTTTGCCTTTCTGATATACTGAACAATCGGCACATTTGCAGGACAGTTATAAGTACAAGAGCCACACTCTACACAACTCATACAATTATATTTTTCGCACATATCGTATTTATCGTGTGAAGAAAACATTGAAATATAATTTGGAGTTAGATGCATCGGACAAACTCCAACACACTTTCCGCAATGTATACAACTCCCGCTTTCATTCTTTAAATCTTCCGAAAGAGCAAGAATAGCCGCTGTTCCCTTAATAACAGGTGTATTAATGTCCCACTGAGCCATTCCCATCATAGGACCACCGGAAATTATCTTGGTAGGTTCTTTAATAAAACCGCCACAATATTCAATTACATCAGCAAAGCTTGTTCCAAGCGGAACAAGGAGGTTTTTTGGGTTCCTGATACAATCGCCGGCAACTGTTACAACTCGCCTAATAAGAGGTTTTCCTTCTCTTACTGCACTGAAAATAGCAGCACAGGTTTCTGCATTAAAAATAACATACCCAACATCAGCAGGAAGTTTACCTGAAGGTAATTGTACACCATAAAGTGCATACATAATCTGACGCTCGTCACCCTGAGGATATTTTGTTTTCATAACAGCGACATCAGCACCATATGAGCGTAATTTTTTAATAGCATCAAGTTTATTGTCTTCAACCGCAAATACAACTCGTTCAACATTTAGTGCTTTCTTTAGAATTTCCGCGCCACAAATCATACGTTCTGTCTGCTCAAGCATAAGTCTGTGGTTAGCAGTAATATATGGTTCACATTCGGCGCAATTAATAATAATTTCTTTAACTTTGCCTGCAGCTGACTGGATTTTTGCATATGTAGGAAATGTAGCTCCACCCATACCGGATATACCGGCGTCTTTTACCTTTTGAATAACATCATCAAGTGTATAATCATCGCCGTCAATTCCAGTATATTTGCATACTACATCTTCGCCATCACTTTCTATGACAACATACTCGGTTTTTCCCGAACCATTGTAAGAATCTCGCAACTGAATCTCTTTAACAGTCCCTGAAATGCTTGCATGCACCGGACACGAAAGAGCTTCATCGTTTCTACCGATAATCTGACCTGCACAAACAAAATCACCCTTTTTAACAAGTGCTTTCACCGGAGTACCGATATGTTGAACAAGAGGAATTGCAACACTTAAGGGTTCTTTCATAATTTCAATCGGCATACTACTGGTATCTTTGTGCTCATCTATATGGATTCCGCCCTTGAATGTAAAGGCCATAAATTCACCTTACCTTTCGTATATTTATAATTTGTGACATTATTCCACATATTAACACTATTCTAATACTCATTTTACTACAAATATACAAAAAAATCAATATTTTTATAAAAAATTATATTTTGTAAATTAAAAATAGCTAATTATTACCTTTAATATTAAAGATATTATTTTAAAATAAGGGAAATGAACCATATTTTTTGTAATGACAAAAAACAAAAAATATAATATAATATAGTAAAATACACGCTACCCTTTAATTTAATAACAGACTTTATGTCCTTATAGACTTCGAGGGTTAACGAAAGGACTTACAGAATGGAATTAATAGTGATAAATCAGGAGAAACTTAAGATAATACTTACTCCTAACGACATGACCAAATATAATATAACGCCGGAAGAACTTGACTACAATAAAGTTACTACAAAACATATTCTGTGGGATCTTTTGGAAAAAGCACAAAAAGAAAAAGGATTTGACACAGATATGAGCAAATTATATGTTCAAATATATCCGTCTAGAGATGGCGGATGTGAAATGTACATAACCAAATTTAGTGGAAAATCAAGCCAATGTATCAACAACAACTTATATTTTAAAGAAAAAAATCGTCATCAGGACGACTGTTTTATTTACCTAAATTACAATGACTTGTATAAGCTATGTAAAAGAATTACTTCAGAAAAAATAAAACTTGACACAAAGCTGTATTATAATTCCGAAGATTTGTATGTTTTAGTTCTTTGCCAAAAAAAACGTCTTCCTCATTATATTTCAGAAGAACCAAAAAAATATACAATACCAAATTACTTGTCTGAATACGGAGTAGTTCATGCTTTTACAGAAAAAGCACAGTATTATATGGATGAACATTTCAAAAAATTATCTGACAAAAATGCCGTAGAATTGCTATCTTCTATTTGATCTTGGTTATTCAAGGTTATACTATATGCTACCGACAAATATATTAAGGGTTATTCCATAAATATGCGGAATAACCCTTTATATTTTTAGTCGTTTTTATTCTCAAATTCCTCGGCAACTTCTTTCAACAGCTTTCTTATTTCAAGATGCTGGGGACATATTTCCTCGCATTTACCGCAATTTATGCAGTCACTCGCCTTTCCCGATGTGCCTGTATGTACATTGTAATAGTAGCCGTATGACCAATCATTCCACTGACGTTTACCGTTTAGACAAGAAAAAAGGTTTGGAATAAGAATGTTTTTAGGACATCCTACAACACAATATCTGCAATCAGTACAGGGAATAAGATTCTGCGTATTCAAAATACTGCAAACCTTGTCTATAGCTGCAAATTCTGCCTTGTCAAGAGGTTTAAAATCCTTCATATAGCTCATATTGTCACTAAGCATATCCATATTGCCCATTCCGGACAGAACATTGATAACACCGTCAAAGCTTGCAGCATACCTTATTGCGTAGCTTGCAATACTGCCATTTCCTTCTTTATGAAGAATCTTTTTTGCATCATCAGGAAGATTAACAAGCTTTCCACCCTTGACTGGCTCCATAACTATAATGGGCTTTTCGTGTTTTCTGCAAACCTCATAACACTTTCCGGATTCAACATTCGGGTCGTTATAATCAACATAATTAAACTGTATCTGAACAACCTCAATCTCCGGGTATTCGATAAGTATCTTATCAAGAACAGACGCCTTGTCGTGAAAAGATATTCCAAGATGTTTGATTTTCCCTTCCGCTTTCAGTTCAAGTGCGGTTTCATAAGCCCTGCACTCTTTATATTTTTTGAATTTCTTTTCATCCTGTGCGTGCATAAGATAAAAATCAAAGTACTCAACTCCGCAAGTTTTCAACTGTTCTTCAAACAAGGGGCGAATAGCTTCCTTTGAATCAAAGAAGTCATTTGATAGCTTATCAGTCAGGATATAGCTTTCCCTCGGATGGCGTTTTACAAGACACTCTCTGAGCGCTGACTCACTCTGGCCGCCGTGATAACCACGTGCTGTATCAAAATAATTAAAGCCGTTTTCAAGATACGCATCAATCATTTCACAAAATTTCTGATAATTGATTTTTCCGTCATCAACGGGTAAACGCATACATCCGAATCCAAGTTTTCCTGAAATTTTTTCAAAACTCATATAATTCACCCTTTTCATTTTTTTGTTTTATTATAACTTATAAAATAAAAATATTCAATATGTTCGACCATTTATTTTACATTTAGTTCATTTTGAGAATTTATGTAAAATTTTATTATCTTACTTGCGTATTCGTTTTATATATGGTAAAATTATAATAATATGTTAAACTCATAAAGGAGCTTTATAAATGGAAGTTGTTCTTAAAAACCTGACAAAAAAATTTAAGAGCCTCAATAAAAAGGATGTAAACGATGTAATCGCAGTAAATAATTTTAATTTTACGATTCCTGACGGAAATCTTGTAGGTTTGCTCGGTCCTTCGGGATGTGGAAAAAGCACAGCACTTAATCTTATATGCGGACTTTTGAAGCCATCTTGTGGAAGCATATATTTCGGACAAGACGATGTAACCCTCCTCCCCCCTGAAGAAAGGGGTGTAGGAATGGTATTTCAGAATTATGCATTATATCCGCATCTTACGGTGCTTGGAAATATCATATTCCCTCTACAGAATTTAAAAGGAAAAAACAGACTCTCCAAAGAACAAATGGTTGAAAAAGCAAAGGAAGTAGCAAGCCTTGTTCAGATTGACGGTCTTCTTGACAGGAAACCCAGTGAATTGTCAGGTGGTCAGCAACAGAG
>JAFWWX010000264.1 GCA_017517985.1 Clostridia bacterium
CCGGAGGGACAGCAGCAGATCCGCGATAATCTTCGTGTATATAAAGAAAACGCCTCCTATTTTATGGAAGCGCTGAATGCCGCAGGTATTTGGTACACGGGCGGCAAGAACTCACCTTATATCTGGATGAAATGCCCCGACGGTATGAGCGGTTGGGAGTTCTTTGATTATCTGCTCCGTGAAATTCAAGTCGTAGGTATTCCCGGTGATGGCTTTGGGGAGTGCGGAAAAGGCTATTTCCGTTTCTCCACGTTCGGAAAACCCGAAGAAACCAAGGAAGCAGCACAGCGTCTGACAAAGCTTTTAAAAAACGAGAGGTGAAATAAATGTGCGGATTTGTCGGATTTACCAACTCTATACAAGATGACGGAACTGTTCTTGAAAACATGATGAACCGTATAATTCACCGCGGTCCGGATTCAAAAGGTAAGTTCACGAATGAAGATATTGCACTCGGATTTCGCAGATTGAGTATTATTGACCTTGCAGACGGGGACCAGCCGATGTTTAACGAAGATAAATCATTGGTGCTGGTTTTCAATGGAGAAATATATAATTACAAAGAGTTGCGTGACGAACTTTTATCATACGGTCATATTTTCTCCAACAACTCCGACAGTGAGGTTCTGCTTCATGGATACGAGCGGTGGGGTGAAAAAGTGACTGAGCATCTTCGCGGAATGTTTGCCTTTGTGCTTTTTAATATAAATGACAAGTCTTTTTTTGCTGCCAGAGATATTTTCGGAATCAAGCCTTTTTACTATTCGTTTATGGGTGATAGCTTTCTGTTTGGCTCGGAAATCAAGGCTTTCCTGGAACATCCCCATTTTGTCAAGCAACTTAACGAAGAAGCTCTTGGTCATTATTTGTCTTTTCAGTATTCACCTTCCGAAGAAACGTTTTTCAAAAATGTATTCAAGCTTCCGCCGGCACACTATTTAATCTTCAAGGATGGCAAGCTTACAAAAAAACGCTATTGGAAACCAGAATTCACCCCAAAGGGCGGCACGCTCGAATATTTTTCGGAGTTGACAGACAAGGCGGTCCGCGAATCGGTTTCTGCACATAAAATTGCGGACGTCGAAGTGGGTTCCTTTTTGTCAAGCGGTATAGATTCAAGCTATATCGCAGAGGCATCAGGTGTAGATAAAACATTCACGGTAGGCTTTGAAACAACCGACAAAGACCGCTACAACGAAATACGGTTTGCCAAGGATTTTGCCAAAGCGGTAAAAAAGGAGAACATTTCAAAAATCATTACCCCCGAGGAATATTGGAACAGCTTTGCAAAAATCCAGTATCACATGGACGAACCTCTTGCAGACCCCTCGGCCGTTGCACTGTATTTTGTATGCGAGCTTGCAAGTAAATACGTAAAGGTTGTAATGTCGGGTGAAGGTGCCGATGAGCTTTTCGGCGGATACCGTATTTATCAGGAACCGTTGACTTTAACATTGTACGATAGTATTCCGTTCTGTATCCGCAGAGTATTATCAAAGGCTTGCGGGCTTCTCCCGCCAAAATGCGGAATTAATTATATTGTGCGTCGAGGTAAAAGTATTGAGGAACGCTTTATAGGTAACGCAAACATCTTTTCTCTGAAGGAACGAAAGCGAATCTTAAAAAGTCAGATTGCTAAATGCACTATTTCTCCCAAAGCTCTTTGCAGCAAATATTATTCTGAAGTAAAAGATAAGGATACCGTCACAAAAATGCAATATCTCGATATTAATATGTGGCTTGTGGGAGATATTTTGCTTAAAGCAGACAAAGTCAGTATGGCACATTCATTAGAACTTCGGGTTCCTTTTCTTGATAAAAATGTGGTGAATCTTGCTCTTACAATACCAACTTGCTACAAAGTCAATACTGTTACTACAAAGCTTGTTCTTCGTGATGCGGCTAAAAAAGCTCTGCCCAGAGTAACGGCGGAAAAAGACAAACTCGGATTTCCGATACCCATAAGACTGTGGCTGAAGGAAGAAAAATATTATAATATAATAAAAAATGCCTTTTCTTCTGATGTTGCCCAAAGGTATTTCAAAACAGACAGATTGCTTGCGCTTTTAAACAGACACAAATCAGGTAAAGAAGATTTAAGCAGAAAAATCTGGGTAATTTATACTTTTATCGTGTGGTATCAGCAGTATTTTGACTAAGTAAACAATATGCACTTTATGAAAAGAGGAATATATATGAAAATTTCCTGTCTGCAAATGAATATGAAACTCGGTTGTCCGGAGGAGAATTTTGCACACGCAGAACAGTTAATTTGCAATGCGATGAAGGATAACCCCGACGTATTGGTATTGCCGGAAACGTGGAATACCGGATTTTTCCCGAAAGAAAACCTTGCCGAGTTATCCTGTAAAGACGGAGATGAGGTAAAGTCCTGTATCGGCGGATCGGCAAAGCAGTACGGTGTCAATATCGTAGCAGGCTCGGTATCAAATGTTCGGAATGGGAAAGTGTTCAATACTGCTATGGTCTTTGACCGAGACGGTGAGTGCATTGCTGAATATGATAAGACGCATCTGTTTA
>JAFWWX010000265.1 GCA_017517985.1 Clostridia bacterium
AGAATTAAGAACGTAAATGCAGGCAGAGGTCAGAACTCTTACGGCACATACGCTATTCTCAACTCCTACGACATTGCGGCATAAGTGAGGTGCGGTTATGAAAAGGATAAATAAATTCCACATCATAAACATCAAAATGGAAGGCTTCAAGAAGTTCAAGGAACCCTACAGCATTGAGTTTGACCGTTTTACCTGTATATCTGGCGGAAACGGTCAGGGTAAAAGTACCATCGCCGACGCTATTGCATACGCTTTCTGCGGCACACCCTTCTGGGGAGAAAAGAGCTGTGACAGGCTTCTCAACTCAGAAAGCCGTGAAATGTATGTAGAAGTACAGTTCGTGGATGAAAACGGCGAGATACATACTCTTTCCTGTAGAAGAAGCGGCAGTAATACAACTATTGTCTTTGATACAATGAATATCCGTCAGACAGATGTTGTAGAGCTGTTTGCTGAAAGGGATATATTCCTTTCGCTTCTTAACCCCATATACTTCATTGAGAAGATCGCTGAGGACGGCAGAGAGTTTTTACAGAAGCTTGTCCCGGTGGTTGAGCAAAAGGATGTACTCGCACAAATGAGTGAAAGTACCCGTACACTCCTTGAGGGTGAAAGTCTTCTTGATCCCGAATACTTCGCAAAGAAAAGACGCGAGGCATTAAAGGAAATCGAGGAAACAACAGTTTACCTTGAGGGACAGAAAGATTTACTCCAAAAGCAGTATGACGAAACTGTAGCAAAGCTTGATGATATTGTTACCAAAGGAAATGATATTGTCAGCCGTAAGCAGGCTCTTGAAGAAAAGCAGTTCGAAGGAATAGATGTTGAGGCATTAAAGGCAAAACAAGCCGCTATTGCTGAAGCTCTTTCCGACGATAAGCGTAAGAGACTTCTTGAGCGTCAGGCAGAGGCACAGCACAGACAGTATGTTTCCAAATTCACCGAGGAGATTGCAAAAATCAATGCTGAGATTGCCGCACTATCAGCGCAGTGTCAGAAGATAATTGCAAGAGCCAAAGGTGTAAAAATCGGAGATACCTGTCCTACTTGTCATACGGTTGTAACTGAGGAAAACTGCAGAACTATTGCTATGGGATTAAAGGCTGAATACGACGATATTCGTGCTAAAGGTCAGAGTGCTGTGTCGGCAAGAGATGAGCTTGTGGCACTTGACAAAAAGAGTGCTGAAAAGTTTGAGGAATTCAGACAGGCAGACCTTGCAAGAATTGAGGCAGACCTTGCGGCTCTCGGCAGTGCAGATGTTTCCGAAATTGCAATGCTTGAGGACAGAATCAAGTACGGCAACCTTACTCCTGAAGAGTACGCACAGCTTGAGGAACTTATTAAGCAGGCTGAAGCATATGCAAATGAAGTAAAGGTGCTTTATGAAGCAAACGATATTCCCGAAAAGATAAAGGCAATAAATACACAACTTGAAGAATGTGCAACAAAGAAGGCTGAGCTTACAAGGCTCATTGCAGCAGTTGGTGAATACTCGGCAAAGAAAGCGGAGATAACCCTGCAGAGCTTACAGATGAACCGTGCGTCCATCAAGCTCTTTGACGTTGTTAAATCTACGGGTGAAGTTAAAAACACCTTCCGTTTCACTTATGACGGCAAGGACTACCGCTGGCTGTCAACCTCCGAGAAAATCAAGGCAGGACTTGAAGTATCGGCACTGCTCGAAAGACTAACGGGACTTGTTTACCCGAAGTACATAGACAATGCCGAATGCATTACCACCAAACTCGATCCCGTAAACGGTCAGGTTATTCTTGCTTATGCAAGAAACGTGGCTCTCACGGCAACCTATCCGTTAAGACAGAGAGCACAGGCACAGGAAAAGGTGGCGGCATGA
>JAFWWX010000055.1 GCA_017517985.1 Clostridia bacterium
TATTCTCATACTCTTTTTGAACCATGCGATATACACCTCCTATGCAATTTTTAATTACTTTATAGAGCATACACCTTTATGGCGGATCAAGATTGTATACTTAATTGTTTATTTGTGTTGCCACCCGTCTTCTGTGTCATTAAAGGCGGACAGCAAGTTAAGGGATATTTTCGTCCACAAAAATTTTTACAAATCCTGTATGTGGTTAATCCTGTGGACGAAAATCTAAATTAGCAGTCTAAACTACTATCATTCGCTATCTTCGTAAAAACGCTTATTTAATTCACTAGCACTAAC
The DNA here is from genome assembly GCA_017517985.1 of Clostridia bacterium. The sequence continues at coordinate 298 of JAFWWX010000055.1, forward strand.
AGATGAAACAACTATGCTTTCATCATTAAGCAAGATAATCGAACGAGTTTCAGCATCATCTGTTACATCATAGACCTCCGCAGAAGTTCTATCACAGCCATGCTTAAGCATGATTCTTCTAACCTTATCGGCATCGCTCGAAATAATAGCGCTGATTTTATTAGCATTTACGAACGCGCCGTTACCAATATTTATTAATTTAGGCATATGCGTTCTCCTTTCTTCTAAAATTTTTTATATTGCATATCCTGCTTCACGGGTCAATGAAGCAAGATACATTTATAAGGATTTTCGTCCACAAGAATTTTTACAAATCCCCGTATGTGCTTAGTTCTGTGAACGAAAATCTAAGTTAGCAGTCTAAACTACTATTTATCGTAATCTTCGTGAATACGTTTGTTTAATGCATTAGCACTAACAGAGGAAATAATCATGGTTTCATCACTAAGCACGAGAACCGAACGAGTTTCAGCATCAGCCGTTACATCATAGACCTCCACAGAACTTCTATCATAACCATGCTTAAGCATAACCTTTCTAACCTTATCAGCATCGCCCGAAATAATACATCTGATCTTATCAATATTTACGAGCGCACCTTTACCAACATTTAAAAATTTAGCCATTTGCGTTCTCCTTCTTTTTAGAATTTTTTATATTACATACGGGGAGGCCTCGCTTCATATCGTATGAATAAGTCCACTTGCCTTGCTTAAAGTCATGCATACTCGCAACTTTAATGGAGATATTATTTGCTCTCAGGAATTCGGGTTTAACATTTTTAACCCATCCTGTTATTTTGGGCAGTAATTTTTTCTCAACAACATTTCGGCCGGGACCGATAAACATTAAAGTCCTTGTGACCTGAATTAATTTGTTACACTTTTTATAAAAGTCGTCGTAATTATGCGTTCCGCATTCTACCTCGTAGAATGTATAACCCCAATGGTCTTTTGTTATAACATCAGGAATACAGCTTTCGTCATCCTTAAGTTTTATTCGGTTCGCCTTACGATCAATAGATACCAATTCAAATCCGCCACGATTTTCCAAAATGTTCTTTACTTCTTCAACCATATATCCGTGAGCATAACTGGAATGGGCCGACAAAATTTTCTCCATCTCCGATTCAGGCGGATCTTTCAAAAATCTTTTCATAAAAAGCATTCTGCCAACGTCCGTAAGTTCCAAAATATTAAAGGTGCGAATTCCGGTTGAAATGCGTATGGTTTTAAAAGCATTAATAGCAATCAAATTTTTTATTGCTCTATAAATTGAATCTTTGCTATAACATTGCATTTCTTTTTCAATTAAAAATCGAACAACATAATCCTTGATTTCTGCTTCTTTGGAAAAACCATTTGAAACAATAATGTAGAACACCTTCCACATTAACGGTGAGAGTTTATCTTCAATCTCTTTGACCATTACAGTAATAGTTCCTGCCCGTTCACTATTCCTTTTAAATTCATCTTCTTGCCTTTGGAGCGATTCTAAAAATTCATCTTCATAACTCTTGAACATATTTAAGTTCCTTTCATATTAAAAAATATTTGTGAATTATCCGCTGACCCGTACGGTTAATTCGTATTTAAATATCGGCAACCTGAATGTAACCGTTCAAGAAAACATTAGGGTTCGATACATTTAAATAAACTTTTCGGTTCTCCAATCCTAAGAGTTCGCAATTAAATGTAACAATGTTTTTTGAAGAATTACATCAAGTTCGATATTTATTTACAAACAACTCAGTTCTCCACGCTGAATTGATTTGCAATTATAATTTGGAATAAGCTTTTTTCTCATTTCAAGAAAACTTAAATTCCAATATTTTTTTAAGCCGCTTCGGTTGACCAGTCCGAATTGACTTACGAGTGCAATTTCATAAATTTAAGATGTTCATTTCAAGAAAACTATATTTTTGAAAAAATGTTTTTTGGCGCAAAAATCTTTGAATTCTATTGGCGAAAATAACTCTAAAAAAGAAAAAACAACACCCAATTTCAGTTCTTTTTTAAATCTAAAAAGTTCTGAAAAATGAATGTTGTTTTTAGCATATCAAAAAGTTAAGAACCCTTTATTTATCGTGGGTTTTGGGCTTTTTCTTTATCATATTTTAGTTCATTGCTAATATATCATATTTTGGCTCATTCCATACAAACAAATTACAGTTCATTTTTTGGCTCATACCTATCACATTGATTATGGTTCATATTTAAGTCCATATATAATTTTTTTAGCATGGTCATATTTAAGCCCATACGCTTTTTTTGCGTAAAAAATAGCTCTATCGCAAAAGCAATAGAGCTAAAATTTTTTCACTAATTTTTGAAAGGCTTTGAAGATTTATTTATATTTTGAGACGACTCAGCCATAGCCGTCATTCTTCTGAGAAAGTCATTTCCACGATCTTCTTGTTCTTTTTTTATCGCATCTTCTTCAATAACTTTTTGTGGAGATTCCTCTTTGCGACTTGTTGGCGATACTAACTCCACAGGTTTTTCTACACTTTTCTTAATATTTTGTACCGGTGTTGGTTTGTTTCTTATTTCTTCTTTTTGAACATTCTGCGCAGGATTAGGTTTAGGATTTTCTTCCTTTTTCTCAACAGGCTGATTTTTAATCTGTGGCGCTGATACGACCGTCTCGATTTTCTTTGGCACAGGAGGTTCATAAAAAGCTTTATCAAAAGCCTCGTTTACTATTCTGTTTATGTCCAATTTTCTCAATCTATTACAAGCCTCTGTTACATAGGGCGCCGATGAGCAAATAAGTATTTCCTCAAAAATCTTTTTAATTGCCATGTCATAGGCATCACATAATTTTTGATATTTATTTGCTGCTCCATTATATTTTTGTTCGCTCTTAAGCATCCGGTCTTCAAATGTAGAAATAATGTTTCTTATTATCCGAGCACGTTCATCCTTTGGGGGCTTGGATGCTTGTTTGTTCTTTGCTATATGCTTACGAATAATATCTTTAATACTTGCCGTAATTTGTTTCGGACCAAATGACTCCACCAATTCAATAGCATACCTATCAGTGATTAGTAACCTACTGTTTATGGTTTGCGGGTTCTCAACCTTTTTGCTGCCGCAAGGAATTTTGGCGATTTTCTTATCTTGCTCTGCGATCAGAATTTCGTTCACTACTCGGTTAAACTCGCCATCACGCAGTGAATTCTTCCAAGCGATTAAATCTAAATCTTTAGTATGGGATAATACAAAATGAATGGATTTTCTTTTTACCAAAATATCACCTCTTATTAATTAATTTTATTAAACTCATGCGCCGCATTACTTAAAATTGTACGATACGATTTATGCATCTTTCTAAACTTCTCTGGAGAGTCCACAAGCTCTGCTTTACGCTTTTTAATAGATAACGACGCATTATCAAGTATTTCCTTAATGTGACCATTATCTATATGTTCCTTTTTAGGAATAACAAGATTTTTGTTAATGCACCGTCTGATTTCTTGCTTAACACAAGCAGTAAATCTACCTTTTTCGAACCCTAAAACCTCTTTGCATTCTTTCACTAATTCATCATCAAGTTCGATTTTAGTGTGCATTTCACAAACTTCGTCATTAATTTCAAAGGACATTGGGATCTCAGCAACCCTGCCGCGCACAGCCCTTTTTAAAATTTTGGTCACGAGTTCACCGAATGTTTTGGGAGAAACAGAGTTTTTAAATGCAATGATGTCCGTATCTTTTTTGGTTAATACTAAGTGGAACTTCATTTCGTTCACCTCACTTTCTGAATACAATATAAGGAACTTAAAATATCTTTTTCAAGAAAACATTAATTTTCGCACAGAAAAACAAAAAAGGCACCTATCTTTCGATAAGTGCCTGAAACTATTCGTAAGTCTTAGTGATTATCACTTACCGTAAAAATTTGCTTTACCGCTCATTCTTATGATATGTGATAACACATATGCCCCCGTCTATTCAAAAAAAGCAAAATATTAAGTTGGTGACCAAAGTATACTACTTTGGCACTCGTTTGTCAAGATTTATAATTAGCTTATTAGTATTTTCGCTCCGGGCGCCAGAAAATCCCCCTTTTCGGATAAGGGATTGAGTCTTTGAAAAATACATTGGGCAATAAAAAAATCGACACTATTGATTTAGTGCCGATAATTATTATGCCTATAATTTAATTTTAGTCATTGAGATTTATTCGGTGAAGAATTCTGCGGGCGACAATTCAAGGTAGTCGCAGATTGCTAAAAAGCTTTGCATAGACGGAAACTGTTTATGTTCAATTATATTATCAATATAATCTTTTGATTGCGCAAGATCTTCACTCATCTTATCTGTTAAAATTTGCCTTGCGTTTACAAGCTCTGCTATTCTGTTTCCAATAAATGCTTCTCTCATCCGGAATCACCTCCGAGTTTTATGTTTTTTACAAAGTCGCACTGCGAATCGTTGATGTACGTGTGCGGTAACGGTCTTGAACTATTTTCGTTAATAAATTGATTCGTCGCAGCATCCGCTGTTCAGGCTTTCAATCAGTTTTTTGTGAACGAGAATTTTAAATGTACGGCACATCAGATACCGCACCTGCTTCAACGATATGCTCGGTCACATTTTCGTACACAATTAATCTTTTCTTGAAACCTGTGATTTTAATTATTATATATAGTTTAATTGATCGAAGCCGTTGGATGGTGAAGCACGAAGCAGTTATCGCTTAATCGAGAATTTTCGTTAACAACTTTTGCCGCCTCTCCTGAATCATCTGACGCGAAAGATTATTTTATGTACGAGAATAGTTTACCATATTTCAGTCGATACTTCAATTATTTTGACTTCTAAATTACTAAACCTTGGTTTTTCGCTCACATTATAGCGCAAAGTCGCACTTGGGCTCAGTGAACCTCTTTGTGAGAAAAGGGATTGGAACCTTAAGTTCATGTTTGATGATGAACGAGCACTTATATAAGTTTATTGACGAAAAAGGCTCTCAACATCTGATGCTGCACGAGAATGGTTTGTGAACGAAAATTGAGTGGCAACGTGAAAAGA
>JAFWWX010000056.1 GCA_017517985.1 Clostridia bacterium
AAGTTTGTCAAGTGCCTTCATCAGCACCTTTGCATTATTCTTATAAACCTTTATATTATCATGAATTTGTTTCTGACCTTCGGGGGTAAATACTGCAGCACCGCCTTTTTGAATTATGTATGATACACCATTGGTTTTTGTGGTACGGTTCCTTACCCACATTTCATTAAAATTCATTCCCTGTCTTACAAGTTTTTTGGGTATAACAGTATAACCAAGTCGTGTTCCTGTAAATCCTGCTGTTTTTGACAGTGAACAAATTTCAATTGCACAGGTTTCTGCTCCATCTAATTCAAAAATACTGTGAGGCAAACTTTCATCTTCTATAAATGCCTCATAAGCTGCATCAAACAGAATAACAGAGCCATTTTCATTTGCAAAATCAACCCAAGCCTGAAGCTGATTACGGCTGAACACTGCACCTGTCGGATTGTTCGGAGAACAAATATATAAAATATCCGCCTTAACCTCTTCGGATGGTGATGGCAAAAATCCATTATCTTTTCCCGAGGCAAGATGTACTATTTTTCTGCCTGCCATAACATTTGCATCAACATATGCAGGATATGCAGGCTCGATTACAAGTGCTGAGCTGGATCTAGCAAAAAGATCGAGAATATCACCAAGCTCGTCACTTGCACCGCTGGACACAAACACTTCATCGGTTGATACTGTTACTCCTCTGTCGGCATAGTATTTTGCGATGGTTTCACGAAGAAACGGTGCTCCGCATTCGGGCATATAGCCGTGAAAATTTTCTTTCTTCGCCTGTTCGTCAACTGCTTCATGCAGTGCACGAATTACAGCATCGCAAAGCGGGAGTGATACATCGCCGATGCCCATACGATAAAGATGCTTATCGGGATTTGCTGCCAAATATGCCTTTGTCTTCTGTGCAATGTTGTAAAAAAGGTATGAATCCTTTAAGTCTGCGTAATGTGTGTTTGGTGTAATCATTCTATTACATCTCCTTCGTATATCATTTCTGCCGGTCCCGTCATGGTAACAGAATAGTCCGGCGCTATTTTTATTTTCAGAGTACCACCGTCTAACACAACAGATATTTCATCATCAAACGAGCAGTAACCTTGTTTTATTGCTGCCGCAGCCACAGCGCAGGCACCCGTTCCGCAGGCCATTGTCACTCCACTGCCACGCTCCCATACACGCATTCTAAGAGTGTGCCTGTCTATGACTTCCACAAACTCAACATTTACTCCATCCGGAAAAGCACGATGATGCTCCATTTTAGGCCCTAACGTCAAAAGCGGTGCTTTTTCAATGTCCGCAACAAAACTGACTGCATGAGGATTGCCCACAGAAACAGGAGTACAGGTGACCTTTTCACCATCTACATCAAGCTGTAGATTTTCTGACACCTCGGCTTTTCCCATTCCTACAGATACCGTTTTTACTTTGCCGTTTGAAACATTCAAATCAAGTGTTTTAATGCCCGAAAGAGTTTCTATTCTGAGGTGCTTTTTGTCTGTATAGCCTTTGTCATATACATACTTTCCGACACAGCGGATGCCATTACCGCACATTTTTGCTTCACTTCCATCTGCATTGAATATTCGCATTTTGAAATCTGAAATTTCTGACGGAGAAATATATATCATTCCGTCCGAACCTGCTCCAAAATGGCGTTCAGATAACTTTATTGACAAATCCTCAATATTTGCAGGCACTTCGCCGTAAACATACAAATAATCATTTCCAAGGCCGTGCATTTTCGTAAAGTGCATTATCCGTTCCTCCTTGCTCTGTTGATAAATTTTACTACTGCACAACAAATCAGTCCAAGAAAAGTCCCACCTAAAACAGAACCCACTGTAATTACCGTCTTTTTATTTTTCATTGTGCATACCTCCTTTAAGCGTCTATTGTAGATATTCCTATTGTCATTTCCTCAAGAACATCCAGTAAAACCTTTACTGTATCTAATGATGTAAACATTGTGATATTATTTTCTGTTGCTGTTCTTCTTATTGCAACGCCATCTTCGTAGTGCACACCCGATAGAATGGCACGGGTACATATAACATAGCTGACATATCCTGCACGAATTGCTTCAAGTATCTCCGTGCTTCCTTCTGAGAGCTTTCTGAGTATTCTTGTTTTAATGCCATGCTTTTTCAAAAACTCTGCCGTTCCGATTGTTGCCTCGATATTGAATCCCATATCGTAGAAGCGCTTAACAAGCGGCAGGGCCTCTTCTTTATCCTCATCGGCAAGCGTTACAACAACGGTACCATAATTTTGAAGCTTCATTCCCGAGGCCGTAAGTGCTTTATACATCGCCCTTGGAAATTTATCATCATATCCGATTGCTTCGCCTGTTGACTTCATTTCCGGTGAAAGATACGAATCCATTCCGTTAAGCTTTGAAAATGAGAATGCAGGTGCTTTTACATAATGACGCATTTTTTCGTCAGGATAAACCTCTGTTACACCTTGCTCTTTAAGGCTTTTTCCGAGGATAACCAAAGTTGCAATATCTGCAAGGCTGTAGCCTGTAGATTTTGAGAGAAATGGCACCGTTCTTGAAGAACGCGGATTTACTTCGATGATATAAACATTTTCTTTTTCATCCACAATGAACTGAATATTGAAAAGTCCGATAATACCAATGCCAAGTCCTAATTTTTCGGTATAATCAAGAATTGTTTCCTTGACCTTTTTGGATACGCTGTATGTGGGATAAACACTTATTGAGTCGCCGCTGTGAACTCCAGTTCTTTCAACAAGCTCCATAATACCCGGAACAAATACTGACTTGCCATCGCATATAGCATCCACTTCAAGCTCCTTGCCCCTGATATATTTATCAACCAAAACCGGCTTATCTTCGTCAATTTCTACGGCAGTTTTAAGATAGTGGCGAAGAGCTTCTTCTTTTGCAACAATCTGCATAGCACGTCCGCCTAATACAAAGCTTGGTCTTACAAGTACGGGATAGCCAATTTCTTCCGCCGCCTTTATCCCATCTTCTATGTTCGTAACTGCACGTCCGGGCGGTTGTGGGATACCAAGCTCTTTTAACAGTTTTTCAAAAGCATCTCTGTTCTCAGCTTTATCTATTGCTGCACAGTCTGTACCGATAATTTTTACACCGCGGTCTACCAATGGCTGTGCAAGATTTACCGCAGTTTGCCCTCCAAGGGTTACAATTACACCCTCTGCATTTTCTAATTCAATAATATTCATTACATCTTCAGGTGTCAGCGGTTCAAAATAGAGCTTATCACTCGTTGTATAATCAGTTGAAACTGTTTCGGGATTGTTATTTATAATAATTGCCTCGAAACCGGCTGCCTTAATTGTTTTAACGGCATGTACTGTTGAATAGTCAAATTCCACACCCTGACCGATTCTGATAGGACCCGAGCCAAGAACGATTACCTTTTTCTTATCCGATACCTTTGATTCATTTTCGCCCTCGTAGGTTGAATAGAAGTATGGAATATAGCTGTCAAATTCTGATGCACAGGTGTCAATCATTTTATATACAGGCATAATGCATGCTTCTTTTCTTGTTTTAAATACTTCATTTTCAGGTTTGTTCCACAACAGTGCAATTTCCTTATCTGAAAATCCCATTTTCTTTGCTTTTATAAGTTCATCTGTATTCCCAACAGAATATTTTAATGCTCCTTCTTCATCAATGATGTTTTTTAGCTTTCTAATGAAGAATCTGTCAATCTGTGTGTTTTTGCAAATCGTATCAATTTCTATACCTTTGCGAAGTAATTCTGCTATAGCATAAATTCTGTCATCAGTTCCAATTTTGATGTAATCGAGCAGGTCTGCAACCGATATTTCATCAAACTTTTTGTGATGCAAATGCCATATACCGATTTCCAATGAACGAATTGCTTTTAAAAGACTTTCTTCAAATGTTCTTCCAATTGACATCACCTCGCCGGTCGCCTTCATCTGTGTTCCAAGCTTGTTGTTTGCATCGGTAAATTTATCAAAAGGAAATCTCGGCATTTTTGTTACCACATAGTCAAGAGTGGGTTCAAAGGATGCAGGTGTGTTCGCTATTCTGATTTCGTCAAGTGTCATACCCACACCGATTTTTGCCGATACCCTTGCAATCGGATATCCGCTTGCCTTTGAGGCGAGTGCCGATGAACGAGATACTCTCGGATTTACCTCTATCAAATAATACTGAAATGATTTTGGATCAAGTGCAAACTGAACATTGCAGCCGCCTTCGATTTTAAGAGCACGGATAATTTTAAGTGCGCTATCACGAAGCATATGATATTCCTTATTTGTTAGTGTCTGCGAAGGACACACAACAATAGAATCACCCGTATGAATACCGACAGGATCAAGATTTTCCATATTACAGATAGTAATTGCTGTATCGTTGGAATCTCTTATTACCTCGTATTCGATTTCCTTAAAGCCTTTAATACTCTTTTCGATTAAAACCTGATGGACAGGTGAAAGACTAAGCGCATTTTTCATTATCTGCAAAAACTCTTCCTCATTGTCTGCAAAGCCGCCGCCTGTTCCACCGAGAGTGAATGCAGGTCGAAGCACAACGGGATAACCTATTTCTTTTGCAACCTTCAATCCTTCTTCCATAGAATTTGCAATGTCCGAAGGAAGCACAGGCTCGCCAAGGCTCTCACAAAGCTCCTTGAACAGTTCTCTGTCCTCGGCTCTTTCAATACTTTCACTCTTTGTTCCTAAAAGCTCGGTACGGCATTCTTTCAATATGCCTTTCTTTTCGAGCTGCATAGCAAGATTAAGACCCGTCTGACCGCCTATTCCCGGCAAGATTGCATCCGGTCTTTCATGTCTGATAATTTTTGCGATGTATTCAAGATTAAGAGGCTCCATATAAACCTTATCTGCAACTGCAGTGTCTGTCATAATTGTTGCAGGATTTGAATTGCAAAGTATAACCTCATAACCCTCTTCACGAAGTGCAAGACAGGCTTGTGTGCCTGCATAGTCAAATTCTGCAGCCTGACCGATTACAATAGGACCGGAACCGATAACGAGAACTTTTTTTATATCTTGTCTTTTAGGCATTTTCTTTTTCTCCCTTCATCAGTTCAATAAATTCATCAAATAAATATGTGCTGTCCTGCGGTCCGGGTGCACTTTCGGGATGATATTGCACAGAAAAAACCTTATCTTTTCTGCATTCAACCCCTTCAACCGTATTGTCAAGTAAATTTATATGTGTAATCTCTAAATCGGTATCCAGAATGCTGTCTTTTTCTACAGCATAGGAATGATTTTGAGAAGTGATTTCAATTTTATTTGTTTTTAAATTTCGTACCGGATGATTGCCGCCACGGTGTCCGAATTTAAGTTTATATGTTTTTGCTCCGTAGGAAAGTGCAATAATCTGATGTCCAAGACAGATTCCGAATATAGGATAT
>JAFWWX010000057.1 GCA_017517985.1 Clostridia bacterium
GCTTGAGATTTGCCTGGTCAGCAAGCATTTCTGTATGAACGCCGTAACACTTTGCACCTTCTACGCCGAACTTTTCTTTGAAGATTTCAGCCTTTCCGGGAACGATATCGGAGAGAGCTACAACTTCAACATCAGGCTGCTTCTGATAACTCTTGATGTGAGCTTCAGCGATCCAACCTGTACCAATGATACCAACTCTAACCTTTCTGCTTGTGTCTACCTTCTTTTCTTCGGCCATATTTTGGTCGAATCTGTCGAGAATAGAATCTGCCATATTTATTACCTCCAAAAATTATTTTCCAACGTATAGAACATACTCATATACATCATTATTTTACAGTATTGATATTACTAAAGTTGCAATAATTTGTTAATTTGCATACATATTTAATAGAAAATTAAAATATTTATGGTCCTATTCATCGGTACAGCATCTGAATTTTCACATATTTTACAGAACGATAATTATAATTAAGGTAAAATATGTTAGTATATTCTACAATATATCAAATTTGCCTTTTGAAAGGATAAAAATATGGCTGAAAAAATAAAGAAAAGCGGAAGTATTTCCGTTGAAACACAAAACATATTCCCCGTTATAAAAAAGTGGCTTTACAGTGATAAAGAAATATTTGTAAGGGAACTTGTTTCCAATGCCTGTGACGCCGTAACAAAGCATAAACGACTTGTTTCTCTTGGCGAAGCAACTGAAAATCCTAACCCTTACAGAATTGATGTTGTACTTGACTCCGAGCTTGGTACACTTACTGTTTCCGACAATGGTATTGGCATGACACCTGAGGAGATCGACAAGTACATCAATCAGATTGCACTTTCAGGCGCCCTTGACTTCATTGAAAAGTATGAAGGCAAAAATTCTGAAGACAAGAACGGTATTATAGGTCACTTTGGTCTTGGTTTTTATTCAGCTTTTATGATTGCTGACAAGGTTGAAGTTATATCGAAATCATATTCAGGCGGTATAACAACAAAATGGGCAGGAAACGATTCATGCGAATATACAATGGAAGAAACATCTGACCGTTCCGAGCAAGGAACAGATGTAATTCTTTACATCAACGATGATGAAAAGGAGTTTATCAACAGTTCAAGAATCAAGTCAATACTTGATAAATTTTGTGCTTTTATGCCTGTTGAAATTTATTTTACAGACATTGTTGAAGAAGAAAAGAACAAAGACGAAGATAAAAAAGCGGACAAAAACAAAGCAATAAAGACACCCGTAAATGATACAACACCTTTATGGCAGAAAAAGCCCTCCGATTGTACAGAGGAAGAATATATAGAATTCTATAAAAAGGTATTCAACGATTACAGAGAACCTCTTTTCTATGTACACATCAACGCAGATTATCCTCTGAATTTTAAAGGTATCCTCTACTTCCCAAGGATAAACACAGAATACGGTGTACTTGAAGGTCAGGTTAAGCTCTATTACAATCAGGTATTTGTAGCGGACAACATAAAGGAAGTAATTCCAGATTATCTAATGGTAATGAAAGGTGTACTTGACTGTCCCGAACTTCCCCTTAATGTATCAAGAAGTTATCTTCAGACAAACGGATATGTAAATAAAATCTCAACACATATAATCAAGAAGATTTGTGACAAGCTCAACTCTCTATATAATCTCGAAAGAGAAAAATACGAAAATATGTGGGGGGAAATAAAACCGTTTGTTGAATACGGTTGTATGAAGGATGCAAAATTCTACGACAAAGTCAAAGAAATAATCCTTTTAAAAACAACAGATGACAAACATCTAACTTTAAATGAATATACAAAATCGGAAAATTTTGATAAAGAAATATACTATACGGACGATGCTGTTCAGCAATCAAGGTACATTTCAATGTTCAGAAATGAAAACATCTGTGTAGTCACATTTGATTCTGCAATTGACACTCAGTTTATTTCGTTCCTTGAAAGCAAATTCTTATCCGATGAAACACTTAAAGACATTAAATTTTCCCGTGTAGACGCAGGAATTTCCAAGTCACTTAAGGCAGATGGAGATGTTACGGAAAACAACGAGCTTTGCGAGTTCTTTAAAAAAGCTATGAATCTTTCTAATATTTCCAAAGTAACATTAGAAAGACTGAAGGACGCTGAGATTCCGGCAATTCTAAATCTGACTGAAGAGTCCAGAAGATTTTCCGAAATGATGAAAATGTATTCCGGCGGGGAAAGTGCAGGTATGCCGATAGATGAGACCCTTGTATTGAATATGGCTAACCCGCTGATTGAAAAAATATCAGAATCAATCAAAGACGATTCAAGAAAAGAAATCAACGAGCTTCTTGCAAAGCAGGTATACGGTCTTGCGCTGATTTCACACAGACAACTTACACCACAAGAACTCAAGGATTTCATTTCTGACAGTGCAAAGCTTTTTGAAAAGATATAATTTTTGCCGTAACATAAGAATTAACAGCTAAAATCAACCATTCATTACTCTCTTTTTTAGAAATATATAAAATTCTAGGCCCTGTATTTTATCAATACAGGGCTTTACTGTTTCTTTATATTCAGCTAGCAATCTTCTAAGTTTAAGAATAAAAAAAATACCATATGAAATAATATATCGAAAAAGGATGTGGTAATATTATTTCTTTATGGCATAAAAACGAGCAAAATATTGGTTTTAATAGCATTGAAAAAGACACCAAATCCGATGTATTAATTGTTGGTGGCGGTATTGCAGGGATATTGTGTGCGTATATGCTGAAAAATTCGGGCGTTGATTGTATTCTGGTTGAATCAGGAAAAATATGTAACGGAATTACGGGTAATACAACTGCTAAAATCACAATACAACACGGTCTGATATACCACAAACTAATACAACAATTTGGTCAAGAGAAAGCAGAAATGTACCTTCATGCTCAATCGGAAGCATTAAACTTATACCGTCACATATGCAGGAAAATCCCTTGCAATTTTGAAGTAAAAGACTCCTATGTTTATTCACTGGATAACAAATCAAAAATAGAAAAAGAGCTTAACGCACTTCACAGCCTTGGTGCTTTAGCAGATTATACTGATTCAGTAAATTTACCAGTTAACATTGCAGGTGCAATCAAAATTAAAAATCAGGCACAGTTTCATCCGATAAAATTTCTACTTGAAATTTCAAAATCACTTCCAATATACGAAAACACAAAGGTCCTTGAATTTACGCCAAATAAAGCGATAACAAAGTTTGGTACAATTTCATTTAAAAAAGCAATAATTGCTACCCACTTCCCTATTATAAACAAACACGGCGGATATTTTATAAAAATGTATCAGCATCGATCATATGTACTTGCATTGGAAAATGCACAGGATGTTGGCGGAATGTATGTTGATGAAAATATTGAAGGACTTTCGTTCAGAAATTACGAAAAAACCTTGTTACTAGGAGGCGGTTCTCACAGAACAGGAAAAAAGGGCGGAAACTGGCGTGTACTTGAAAACTTTACAAAGGCAAGTTACACGAAAGCAAAAATTACCGGCAAATGGGCAACACAGGATTGTATGACCCTTGACGGTATACCCTATATTGGTCAATATTCAAAAAATACACCCGATTTATATGTTGCAACCGGATTCAACAAATGGGGTATGACTTCCGCTATGGTATCAGCTAAAATATTGTCCGATATGATACAAGACAAGGATAACCCTTATGCTTCAGTATTCTCTCCCTCACGGAGTATTTTGCACTCACAGCTCGGAGTAAATATATTTGAGTCTGCAGTAGGTCTTCTGACACCAACTACTCCACGATGCCCTCATCTTGGCTGTGCTTTAAAATACAACAAAGATGAACACTCCTGGGACTGTGCCTGTCACGGCTCGCGATTTTCAGAAACCGGTAAAGTTATCAACAATCCTGCAACAGACGACAAAAAATTAAAATAATTTTTTATATCGTCTCCCGTAATGCTGCTTTAATTTCTAATTTCTTTCAAGTTTAATATCACCCGTATCGGTAATAATTTCACATTTGCCTTCGTCAGCGTCTTTGGAATATTATTATACTCCGGGAATAACTATGTCAAAATCAATCATTCTTGACAGAATATAGTTTGACACATACATTCCGCGTTCGGTAAAACTATAACCTTCTGTGGTTTTTACAATGTGACCTGAACGAAGAAACGGAGTCATCTTTTTAAGATACACAGATTCAAAGGATCTTCCAAATCTGCGTCTGAACTCCTCGCAATTGATACCATCACCAAGACGCATACGAAGCATTACATACTCTGCCATCTGTGTACCGAACTGAACATCTATACATTTATCAACGATCCCCTGTCCGTCATAATTCTCAGTAAAGTTCTTAATATATAGAGAAGCACTGTTCTTATAATAGAAACGCTTACCTGAGAAAAATGAATGTGCAGACGGTCCAAATCCGATATATTCATCACAGTTCCAATATTTAAGATTATGTGTACTTTCGTATCCTTTTTTTGCAAAATTTGAAATTTCATAGTGCCTAAAGCCAAGATTTTTTAAAAGGTTACAAGATACAAAATACATATCGCTCTCTGTATCTTCATCAGGTAAAGCAAGCTTTTTCTGTGTCTGCATTGCATAAAAGGGTGTACCCTCCTCAATCTTAAGACCATACAGTGAAATGTGGGTTGCACCGAGCTTTACTGCTCTTTCAATACTTGACAGCACATTCTGAAGATTTTGTCCCGGAAGACCGTACATAATATCAATATTTATATTCTTAAAACCTGCTTTCACGGCATCATCAACAGCCTTTATATTGTCCATTGAATTGTGTATTCTGCCACACGCAGAAAGGTCGCTATCATAAAAGCTCTGGCAACCTATGCTTAAACGGTTGATACCAGCACGTCGTAGGGCTGTAAGTTTTGCCCTATCAACTGTTCCGGGATTTGTTTCAAGAGTAATTTCACATTTGTCTGAAACATAGAAATTTCTTTTTATTTTACGAAGAAGCATTGAAATCTGCTCTGCGGTCAGAAGAGACGGCGTTCCTCCGCCAAAGTATATGGAATCAATAACATACGGTGCGAGCTGAAGGCTATGCTCCTCAAAGTGCAGCATAAGTGCCTCAAGATAAAGACTTTTTAGCTGTTCATTAGCCGAAGGTATTGAATAAAAATCACAGTAAAGGCACTTTTTTACACAAAATGGGATATGTATATATAGTCCAAGCCTTTTTTCTCTGTATTTTGCAGGCATATAATGTCCTCTCTTTATAATTGGTTATGCCTGCACATACATACTATGCAGGTGCAGACATATTATAAGTGGATTAATCTTCATCAAATTTGAGTACAGCCATAAATGCTTCCTGCGGTACTTCAACAGAACCAAGAGAGCGCATACGTTTCTTACCTTCTTTCTGTTTTTCAAGAAGTTTTTTCTTTCTTGTAATGTCACCGCCGTAGCACTTTGCAAGAACGTCCTTGCGCAAGGCTCTGACTGTTTCTCTTGCAATAACTTTTCCTCCTATTGCAGCCTGAACCGGAATTTCAAAAAGCTGTCTTGGAATATTGTCCTTGAGCTTTTCCGCAATTTTTCTTGCTCTGCCGTATGCTTTATCGGTATGAACAATAAATGAAAGTGCATCGACAATATCACCGTTAAGAAGTATATCAAGCTTTACAAGCTTTGACGGCTCGTACCCTGCAATTTCATAATCAAGGGATGCATATCCACGGCTTTTGGATTTTAATGCATCAAAAAAATCATATACTATTTCGTTAAGCGGAAGTGTATAATGGAGTTCTGCTCTCTGTGCATCAACATACTTCATATCAATATATGTTCCGCGTCTGTCCTGACAAAGCTCCATAATTGCACCGACATATTCGGTAGGTGTTATTATGCTTGCGCGTACAATAGGCTCGCTGACGTGATCAACACTGTCGCCCTGAGGGAAGTTCACGGGATTATCAATTCTGTATACACTTCCGTCGTGACGTGTAACCTCATATATAACGCTTGGTGCAGTTGTGATAAGGTCAAGATTAAATTCACGTTCAAGTCTTTCCTCTATAACCTCCATATGAAGAAGTCCCAAAAATCCACATCTAAATCCAAAACCGAGTGCAATTGATGTTTCAGGTTCAAAAGTGAGTGCAGCATCGTTAAGTGCAAGCTTTTCAAGAGCATCACGAAGATCACCATATTTTGCTCCGTCTGCAGGATAAATACCGCTGAACACAACGGGAAGAGCCTCCTTAAAGCCCGGAAATGCTTCTTTTGCAGGATTATCAGCAAGCGTTACTGTGTCCCCTACTCTTGTATCGGACACTGTTTTTATAGACGCTGTTATATAACCAACCTCACCAGCTGAAAGAACCTTGTCCTTTTCAAGTCCAAAAGCACTCATATGACCTACTTCATTTACTTCATATGTTATGCCGTTTGACATAAGCTTTATTACATCTCCCTGCTTTACTTTGCCGTCAAAGACACGCACATATACAACAACACCTCTGTAGGAGTCATAATAAGAGTCAAATATAAGCGCTTTTAATGGTGCATCAACGTCCCCTTCCGGAGCAGGTATATCTCTGACAATACTGTCAAGTACATCTTCAATATTAAGTCCGGTCTTTGCAGAAATTGCAGGACAATCCTGAGCAGGTATACCGATAATATCCTCTATCTCGTTTCTTACCTTTGCAACATCAGCTGACGGTAGGTCAATCTTATTGATAACCGGCACAACCTCAAGGTCATTTTCAACAGCAAGGTAGGCATTTGCAAGAGTCTGTGCTTCAATACCCTGCGTTGCATCTACAACAAGAAGTGCTCCGTCACACGCCTTTAGCGAACGGGAAACCTCATAGTTAAAGTCAACGTGACCGGGGGTATCTATAAGATTAAAGTAATAGTCTACCCCGTCTTTATTGTGGCGAAGTCTTACTGCACGAGCCTTTATTGTAATTCCTCTCTCACGCTCAAGCTCCATATCATCAAGAAGCCGTTCTTCCATTTCACGAGAAGAAACGGTTTGCGTCTTTTCAAGTATTCTATCGGCAAGAGTAGACTTACCATGGTCAATATGGGCAATTATTGAGAAGTTTCTTATATTGTCTATTTTTTTCTTTGCCATTTATGACATTCCTTTTCAAGTAATTTTGAATATACTGAAATATTATAACAAAAATCTCTCAAATAATCAAGTAGTAATATAAATAGTTTACAATTTACAAAACGACTTTTATATTTATTAAAAGGAAAAACCACAGTCTTTTTTAAAGCACCTGTGGTTTCAAAACTCCTTAAATATCAGAAGAATGTAAGCTGATTTGTCTCCTGCATTCCACGGAGAACGCCGTTTTCGTCAAGTAGTGTCATTACGGCATTTGATAGCCCTGCTCGAAGCTTCAGATCTTCACGGGACAGGAACTTGCCCTCTTTAACTGCATCTATAATGCTTTGCGCAGCAGCATCTCCAAGTCCGGCAATTGAAGAAAACGGAAGTCTTATTGCTCCATCCTCCGGCAAAAATGCTGATGCATCAGATTTATATAGGTCAACGCCAAGGAATTTTATTCCTCTCGCATAAGCTTCATTCATAAGCTGAAGTGTCGGGTACATATCCTTTTCCTTTGGTGACGCCTCGTTGCCTTTGTTGTCAATTTCACGCATAACATCCTCAACATGCTTTTTACCGCCCATACATATTCCGGCTTCAAAGCCACCCGGTGCAACCGAGAAGAACGCAGCATAAAATTCAAGGGGTCTATATACCTTAAACCACCCAAGACGAAGTGCAGACATAACATATGCCGCAGCGTGTGCTTTCGGGAACATATACTTTATTTTCTTACAGGACGCTATATACCAATCGGGAATGCCCTCTTTAATCATAGCTTCCTCATATTCAGGCTTCAAACCTCTTCCCTTTCGTACGTCTTCCATAATCTTAAAGGAAAGGGATTTGTCAAGGCCGTGGTATATAAGATACACCATAATACTATCTCTTGTTCCAACAACCTCGGAAATGGTACACGTGCCGTCACGAATAAGCTCCTGTGCATTACCAAGCCATACATCCGTACCATGTGAAAGGCCGGAAATCTGCAGAAGGTCAGAGAAATTTTTAGGTTTTGATTCAACAATCATTCCACGAACAAACTTTGTTCCAAACTCCGGAAGTCCGAAGGTTCCGACTTCACTTCCAATATCCTCAGGCTTTACGCCCAATGAGTTTGTGGAAATAAACAGCTCCATTACCTGCTTATCAAACAGTGGCAGGTCGATAGAGTTAAGACCAGTGTATTTTTCCATAACTCTGTACTTTGTCGGCACATCGTGACCGAGAAGGTCGAGCTTCAGAATGGTATCGTGAAGATATGAAAAGGCAAAATGTGTTGTTATTGTATCGGCATTCGGGTCATCAGCTGGGTGTTGTACAGGGGTAAAATCGTATACACTGTACTCTCGCGGAATAACGATAATACCACCCGGATGCTGACCGGTCGTACGTTTTACACCTTCACACCCCTTTGAAAGTCGGGTTTCTTCTGCCTTATTAAGCTGTATTCCACGCTCCTCACAGTATTTCTTTACAAAGCCATAGGCTGTCTTTTCAGCAAGTGTACCCAATGTTCCTGCTCTATACACCTGTCCCTCGCCAAACAGAACTTCTGTATGTTTATGACAAAGTCCCTGAACATCACCGGAGAAATTAAGGTCAATATCCGGAGACTTATCGCCGTTAAAGCCAAGAAATGTTTCAAATGGTATATCGTGTCCGTCGTGATACATAGGCTCACCGCAAACAGGACATTCTTTATCGGGAAGGTCAAAGCCTGAACCTACCGTACCGTCGGCAATAAATTCAGAGTGTTTACATTTTCTGCACAGATAATGCGGAGGCAACGGATTTACCTCGGTAATTCCACCCATTGTTGCCGCAAATGACGAGCCTACAGATCCTCTTGAACCTACCTGATAGCCTCTTTCTTCGGAAAAGGCAATAAGTCTTCTTGCGATAACATAGAGAGGTGCAAAACCGTTTGAAATAATTGATGTATGCTCTCTGTCAAGTCTTGTCTGCACTATTTCCGGCAACGGATCACCGTACATTTCCTTTGCCTTTGTGTAGCAGTTATTCTTGAGTTCCTCTTCGGCGCCCTCCATATGAGGCGGATAGTTTCCTTCAGGTATTGGTCTTATGACTTCTACCATATCTGCAATTTTTCTTGTGTTTGTAACAACAACCTCATATGCTCTGTCACCAAGATATTCAAACTCTGCGAGCATTTCTTCTGTTGTACGCATATAAAGAGGAATATGCTTATCTGCATCTTTCATTTTCTTTGATGCAAGAAGAATCTGGCGGTAAATTTCATCCTCAGGGTTCTGGAAATGAACATCTCCTGTTGCAACAACCAGTTTTCCGAGTTTATCTCCAATTTCGATAATTCTTCTGTTGATATTCTTAAGCTCCTCGACGTCCTTTACGTCGCCATTTTCTATAAGGAACATATTATTGCCGAGTGGCTGAATTTCAAGATAATCATAAAATTCCGCTATTTCAAGAAGCTCATTTTCCGGTTTTCCAGAAACTATCGCAGAATACAGCTCACCCGCTTCGCAGGCTGAACCTATAATAAGTCCTTCCCTGTACTGTGAAAGCAATGTCTTGGGAATTCTTGAATATCTGAAGAAATAATCAAGATATGACAGTGATACGAGTCTGTAGAGATTTTTAAGTCCCACAAGATTCTTCACGAGGATTATCTGGTGGTA
>JAFWWX010000266.1 GCA_017517985.1 Clostridia bacterium
AGACTCTCATCCATAAACCAGGCTCAATTTCCGCAGTTTTATCAATTATAGGTTTAACCTTTTCGTAGTCAATAAATACCTCATATTTGATGGTCCTGTCATTCATATCACAGATGTATGCGCCGTTACAGCCAATAATTGGTATGTTAACAATTCTATCAATATCCGGAATAGAATTAAGAATCAGATAGTCCTCTCTGCCTGTTGCAACGGTAAAGCTACCACCGTTTTTCTTAAAATACTCTATCGCCTCAAGATTTTCCGGAACCATTCTTCCTTTTTTACCAAGGAAAGTTTCGTCTATATCCGAAACAATAATAATATTATCAAATTTTGCCATCTTGCTATCCTTTTTATCTTGCTCTCAATTTACTAAGGACATCTGAAAAATATTCAGGAAGTTCAGATGTAAATTCCATATATTCACCGGTTATGGGATGATTAAACCCAAGTACCTTTGCATGCAGTGCCTGCCCCTGTATCCCGAATTTGTTTTTTCCGTTCTTTGGAGCATAAAGCGGATCTCCCACCACCGGGTATCCTATATGTGACATATGAACTCTTATCTGATGGGTACGTCCCGTTTCAAGCTTCATTTCGCAAAGTGAAAAATCTCCAAAATCTTCAATTACACTATAGTGGGTTATCGCTTCCTTTGAATTTCTTTGCGTAACAGCCATTTTCTTTCTGTCATTTGGGTTTCTTCCAATCGGTGCATTGACAGTTCCGAAGTCGTTTTTTGGATGCCCCATAAGAAGGGCATTGTATATTCTTGTAAAGGAATGGGCCTTAATCTGCTCTGCAAGACCTGTGTGAGCCTTGTCATTTTTAGCAACAACAAGAAGTCCGCTTGTCTCTTTGTCTATTCTGTGTACTATACCGGGACGGATTACTCCGTTTATTCCGGAAAGTTCTCCCTTACAATGCCAGAGAAGTGCATTCACAAGTGTTCCGTCGGGATTTCCCGGTGCAGGATGCACAACCATTCCCTTCGGCTTATTAACTACAAGCAGATCCTTATCCTCATACACAACATTAACAGGAATATCCTGAGGTATAGCCTTGCAGTCCTCCGGTTCCGGCATCACAACAGATACCGTATCCCCTACCTTCAGCTTACAGCTTTTTTGGGTTATAACCTTTTCGCAAACTGTAACAGCACCACCGGCAATCAGATTCTGTGCTAAACTTCTTGACACATCGCAGTTTTCAGAAACACACATATCTAGTCTTTCAGGAGCCTGTACAACAAAAGTTATCACTTCCTCATAAGGTATATCCCAAAGAACCTCGTTCTCTAATTTACCGTTATTCACTTTATTCTCCTTCTGCGGAGTTCTCCGGCTTTTCCGGACTCTGTTCCGTGACTTCTATCTTTTGCTGCTTTCCGTCTATAAAAATCACATATACAAATAACAGAATTGTCCCAATTGTAACAGCACTGTCTGCAATATTGAACACAGGGAAATTGATAAATGCAGCTTCTATAAAATCAACAACTTCACCTTCAAACAATCTGTAGCCTTCACCAAAAAGCCTGCACTGACCGTTTAGGAATTCTTCGGTATAGAAGGTTCTGTCAATCATATTTCCGATGCCACCGCCAAGAATAAGTGCAAGCGGTATTTTCATCATAATATGCTGATTCTTGTACTTAATAAGCACATAAATTATAACACATATTGCCACTGTTGACATAATAAGAAATATCCATCTCTTATCGTCAAGCATTCCCCATGCAGCACCGTCATTTCTTATGTAGGTAAAATTAAGAATACCGGGGATTACATTAAATGTATCATGCAAGTCCATTTTTGTATTAACTACAAATTTTGTCAGCTGATCAAGAATGACCACCAACATCGTTATAATTATTACCGGCATTTTTACCTCTCACTAATTAAAATTCCGTGCCGTAAAGCCGAGTCTGCGGCACGGATATTTATTGTTTTACGCGTTTGTACCTGTTACTGCAGAGCATCTCGGGCAAAGATGCTGTCCCTCACCTATATCCTCTGCATCTTCTGTAATAAACCAGCATCTGTCGCACTTGTGTCCTGTAGCTTCACTTACAACAACTTTTATTTCGCTTACTGTTTCAGCAAAAGCATTTTCAGGTGCTGCCTCACCAATGTGAAGATTTACCTTTGATACGATAAATACAGTCTTAAGATCATCACTGAATGCTTCAAAGGTCTTCATAGCTTCGTTGTCTGCAGAAGCATATATATCAATGCAGGCGTCAAGTGATTTACCGATAAGCTTTTCTGCTCTGGCAATTTCAAGAGCCTTCATTACATCATCACGCACAGCAAGAAGCTTTTCCCATCTCTGTGCAATTTCTTCAAAATTGTATTCTTCGCAGAAAGAAGGCATATCGTTAAGGAATACGCTTTCTGCCTTATCTGCATCGCAGTGAGACATATAGCTCCAGGTTTCTTCAGCTGTAAAGGAAAGAATAGGAGCAAGAAGTCTTGTAAGACCGCTAAGGATAATATACATTGCTGTCTGGGCGCTTCTTCTTTGTAGGCTTTCCTTATTTTCACAGTAAACTCTGTCTTTTGTAATGTCAATATACAGCTTTGAAAGCTCGTTTGTACAGAAATCGTGAACCTCGTGGTAGATGATATGGAATTCAAACTCGTCATACGCACGGCGAACCTTTGCAATAAGCTTGTTATATTCACACAAAATCCACTTGTCAATTTCATAAAGCTTATCAAGGGCAATCATATCCTTATCAGGATCGAAGTCCGTCTCAGCTGTTCCAAGGTTTGCAAGAAGGATTCTTACAGTATTTCTTATCTTTCTGTAGCTTTCTGAAAGCTGCTTGAAGAGGGCATCAGAGCATCTTACATCAACTCTGTAGTCGCTGGATGCCACCCAGAGTCTAAGCAAATCGCCACCGTACACTTTAATAACATCTTCGGGATATACGGAGTTTCCGAGTGACTTGTGCATTGCCTTGCCCTCACCGTCAACTACCCAGCCATGTGTAAGCACTGTTCTATAGGGCGCGCCCTGATTCTGTGCTGCAACAGCGGTAAGGAGTGAAGACTGGAACCATCCTCTGTACTGGTCAGCACCTTCAAGGTACATATCTGCAGGCCAGTTTCCGCCCTTCTTAAGAGATGCAAAATGTGTAGAGCCTGAGTCAAACCAACAGTCAAGTGTGTCTGTTTCCTTGATGAATTCGTTCTTTCCGCAGTGAGGACATACAAATCCGTCGGGAAGAAGCTCAGAAGTTTCCATATCAAACCAAGCGTTTGAACCAAACTTTCCAAACACTTCGGAAATCTTTTCAATAGTTTCAGGAGTACAGATGGGCTTTCCGCAATCTGCACAATATACAACAGGAATAGGAAGTCCCCAATGTCTCTGACGGGAAATACACCAGTCGGCTCTTTCGCGGATCATAGAGGTCATTCTTTCCTTACCCCAAGCAGGAAGCCAGGTTACATCGTCACATGCCTTAACAGCCGCATCTTTAAATGCATCAACAGAGCAGAACCACTGAGGTGTAGCTCTGAATATAATAGGATTCTTACATCTCCAGCAATGAGGATACTGGTGAGTAATTTCCTCTGATGCAAACAATGCACCGGACTGCTTCATATCTTCGAGGATTGTTTCGTTGGACTTTGCATAGTACTGCCCTGCAAACTTTCCTGCTTCCTCACCCTGAACGCCCTTGTCGTCAACAGGAACAATAATGTTCATTTTATAACGCATACCAGTGTGGTAGTCGTCAGCACCGTAACCTGGAGCTGTATGAACGCAGCCTGTACCGCTTTCCATTGTGACATATTCAGCAGTTACAAGAAGGCTGTCCCTGTCAAGGAAAGGATGCTGTGCTGTCATATATTCGAAATCGCCGCCTGCAAAAGTTGCAACAACTTCATAATCGCTCTGCTCAAGACCTGCCATAAGCATTGTCTTTGCAAGAAGCACTTCGGCAACGATATAGTTTTCACCGTTATTTGCCTTTGCGATAACATATTTTTCTCTGGGATGTACCGCTATTGCCATATTTCCGGGAAGAGTCCAGATTGTTGTTGTCCAGATCACAAAGTATGTCTTTGCAATATCAACGATTCCCGAAAGTTTGCCCTTATCATCCTTAACTGCAAACTTAACATACACGGATGTACAAGGATCATCCTTATATTCAATTTCCGCTTCGGCAAGAGCTGTTTCATCGGCACAGCACCAGTATACGGGCTTAAGTCCCTTATAAATATAGCCCTTATTATACATCTCGCCAAACACTTTAACTTCTTCTGCTTCAAATTCGGGAGACATCGCAAGATAGGGATTCTCCCAGTCACCAAGCACACCAAGACGCTTGAAGGATGTTCTCTGAATATCAACAAAGTCCTGTGCAAAGTCGTGGCAAGCATTTCTGAAGTCAGAAATAGACATACTCTTTCTGTCGAGCTTGTTCTTTTTGATAATGGCAGACTCGATAGGCATACCGTGGTTATCCCAGCCGGGAACAAAAGGAACCTTATATCCGCCCATAGACTTGGATTTATTTATAAAGTCCTTGAGAACCTTATTCATTGCTGTACCCATATGGATATTACCATTTGAGAAGGGAGGTCCATCGTGGAGAATAAACAGAGGCTTACCCTCGTTGTTTTCCAGCATTTTTTTGTAAATGCCCTCACTCTCCCACTTATCAAGTGTCCGAGGCTCGTTCTGAGGCAGATTTGCACGCATCGGGAAATCTGTCTTTGGAAGATTCAGTGAAGTTGAAAAGTCCTTTGCCATTATCTTTACTCCTTAATATACTTAATATATATTTACGGCTTTTCCGTAAACAGTACAGGTACTTTTAAAAGTAAACACCCTTTTACACAGCTACCTGTAATTTATTATTTGCTCAGAATTGAGCTAATTTTCTTTTTATAAAAACAAATATAAAACAGCAAAATCCAAAACAAACCGAAGATTACCTCGATTTGTCTTAATATAATCAGGATTTTCTGTTTTATTTATTCTGCTTCCTCAACCTTGTTACGGAAATTGATTTCCTCTATCTCTCTGACATCTATTGTCGGAAACAAAGTCTGAATTTCAGAAATGTGTGTCTGGTAAGCTGTAAGTAGCTCTTCTCTTAAAAGACGCGCCTTTTCATCAACCTTAAAGTATTTCTGTCTTTC
>JAFWWX010000267.1 GCA_017517985.1 Clostridia bacterium
ACCAATAAAGAAGAAACCGGATAACTACTACATGAGAGCAGCACTAAGATACGCAGAAAAAGCTGCAAAAGAAGGCGAAGTTCCTGTTGGCGCAGTTATAGTTTATGAAGGACATATTATCTCCGGAGGAAGAAACAGACGCGAAAACGGTAAAAACGCCCTCTATCACGCAGAGCTTGAGGCAATCAACAAAGCGTGCAGAAAGCTTGGTGGCTGGAGACTATTTGACTGCGATATGTATGTCACCCTTGAGCCTTGTCCTATGTGCTCAGGCGCAATAATAAATTCAAGAATCCGAAAGGTTTATATCGGAGCTATGGACAGTAAAGCGGGATGCTTCGGAAGTGTTACGGATATGAACACACTGGGCTTTAATCACAAACCGGAAATTGAGTTTGGAATTCTCAAAGATGAATGTTCTCTTATTCTAAAGGAGTTTTTTGCAGAACTCAGAAACAAAAAGAGAAAAGGGTAAAATAATCCTTACAAAACGACTGTACAGTATGGTCAAAGCACATGCGTCCTGTATAATTCCGGTGTAAACGGAACATCCGCACATTTTAAATAAAACAAGTCAATATAAAAACTATGACCTCCGGTTATATTTTCCAAAGAGCTGTAATATAATGTGTTACAGACAACAGGAATTTTGACCGGAGGTACTTTTTTATGTTTGTATATTCACTTAAAGCATCAAAACTAAAGGTGTTCGGACTTACGCTTTTATGTGCAATTGTTCTTGGCATCGCTCTGACATTTATTATGCATGGCAGGGATAACAACTACGACTTGCCAACTGTTGCAGCACAGGGTAAGGATGTTCGCTTTGACGGAATAAAAACAGACGAGGATCTTCACAATTTCATCGCCTCTCTCGGAATACAGGTTAAAACACCCGCCTACAATAAGACAGATGTGGACCTTCCGAGAGTATTCGATGCAGTATATGTAAAATACAACGACATCCAGAAACAGCAGGGCTTTGACCTTTCAAAGTACTGCGGAAAGACCCTTACCCGATACACATTTGAAATGACAAACTATCCCTTGCCGGAGGATTCAGCACAGGGAAAAGTCTACCTTACACTTTTTGTATACAAAAATAAGGTAGTCGGCGGAGATATATCCTCACGGGATAATGGAGGCTTTGTTTCCACCTTCGTTGACTTCAATCCGGGGAATGTATAATAAAACAATAAAGCTAAAATCCGCAGTTGAAACACGATTTCAACTGCGGATTTATTGGTATCCTTATATTATTTGTCAAGGTGTACATCAAGCTGTGGATAGGGAATTTCAAAGCCGTTTTCAGAAACAAGCTTCTGAAGACCGTAGTTTATACTTCCCACCACATCCCAGTAATGTTCGGTCTTTGTCCACGCTCTTATTGAGAAAGTAATCGCACTTTCGCCATAGGAGGAAATAACAACCGCACATCCCGGTTCCTTTTCAACAAAAGGAAGCTCCTTTACAAAGTCAAGGAAAACTGTCCTTACCTTTTCAACATCGCACTTGTAGGATAGGTTAATACTTACATCCGCACGACGCATCTTTTCAGTTGAATAGTTTATTATGGGAGAATTTGAAACTGTAGCATTTGGAATTACAACTGTTTTGTTATCCGGCGTTACAAGATAGGTATAAAGAATTGTAACATTCTTAACCGTACCGTCAAGACCGTTTATGCTTACAAAGTCACCGTCACGAAAGGGCTTGAAAACAAGTATCATTATTCCGCCTGCAAGATTTGAAAGGCTTCCCTGAAGTGCAAGACCCACCGCAAGACCGCAGGAGCCAATTATTGCAACAACATTTGTCATAGGAACGCCAAGATAGTTTGCAGCTGTCAGAATGATAATTATTTTCAGAGAAATGCTAGAAAAGCTCAGAATAAAACCCAGTACATTCTTATCAATTTTTTCTGTATTTCTGCTTTTCTTAACGGCTTTAGTAACCTTGTTTGTGACCATAAAGCCAATTATGATAATAAGTGCCGAGCCAACAAGTCTTATCCCTGCCGTCATAGCAAAGTCAATAAGTTGATTTAATATGTTTTTCAAAGGTTCCATTTTTGCTCCGTATGTAATTATTTATTGAAGAATGAAACGACAGTTACCGGAAGTAACCAGAACAGCTGAATAATAAGGCTGAAGGTAATGTTGGGTAAAGAGCCTTCGTTGTTAAGCACAAACAAAGAGGAAAGTACAAGACAAAGAATTGCACTGATAACCTTGATTGTGTTGTTTATTTTCACATTTCTGCCTGTTCTCTCACATATAAGAAGCATTTCAAGGAAGCTGTGAACGCTTCCGAGAGCAATAATACCTGAATTAACTTTGTTCTTAACTACAGGAATATCCTCAGCACTGTTTCCCTTGATTACGCTCAGAGCATAATTTGCTTTTTCAAGACAGCTGAACACAAGGTCATTTGTAATACACGGGTCAAGAGTTTTGATTCCAACACAAAGATTTGCATCGTGAAGCTGTCCGAGCGTCTTTTCAAATGTTGGATTCATAGAATACTTGATATAGAATTTTGCAAGTGTTTTATCTTCACTTACCATAAAGAGTATGCTTCCGTGGGACTGTTCAAAGGCAGTATCCACGCTATCTGTTATCACTCTTATTCCGTTTGCGCCAAGATAGGAAGCTGTTGCAAGGCAAATATTTCTTCCGCCTATGCTGACTTCTATCGCATCAGGATAAACCTTCAGAAGTTTCACATCAGAATCAAGGCTTCTTGCATCAACCATCTTTGCAAATATTCTGGAAAGCGGTCCACCTATTTTAGCATAGATTTTTGACATTGTTTCAACGGCTTCGTCAAGAGCCATTCCACGGTATGTCTTTATGCTGGATATTCTCACATCCTTGGGAAGAAATACTTCTGTGTCTTCAAAGGTAACAACAGAAAGACCTTTGTATTCTTCACTGGCATTCTGTCCTATAAGGGCAGCACCTATGCCGGCGCCGGCTTTTGCAGCAATATACTTCGGAAGTGCGGAAACAAAGAAAAGGCTAAAAGGCACAGAGGAAACAAGGACTATTGTCGTTCCGGTTATAAAATCATAAATGCGTTCAGCAACAGTAGCATTTGTGAAAATCGCCGCAAATATTCCGACAAGCGCCGCAACACCTGCAATAATTACAGTGAATTTTCCGAGTTTCTTTTCGTCCTCAGGTCTCTTTTGGTTTCTTCTTACAAAGCCCTCGTAAACAGAACCCTTGGACACGGAAACCACCTTTGCATTTTCAAGATCAATTCTTGATGCGAAGGGGCTACATTCAAGAGAATCAACCCCAAGCTCATATGCACCGTATTTATTCTCAGATGAAGAAGCGATTATGTATGCCTTTTCATCTGCACTGGCTTTTAAGTATTCGTAGAATGCGTATAAAAGAAGCGCTAGGCATCCGATAGCACAGAAAAGTGTGCCGATGTTTGTAAAAGTACTCGTCAAAGCCTGAACTGTACACGCAGCAAAGACAACCAAAGCACCGGAGGCAGGTGAAAATCTTTTATCAAGAATTGACCAGAAACCGTCCACAAGACCTTCAAGTATGAACATTGCACCAAAGAAGAGCATTTGCAAGTCCACAAGTGCAAGCACTCTATGATTATTCGCACCACCGAGGAACGCAGGCACAGGAAGTCCCGCAACAGTCGCTATCTCAAGGTAAAGACTTATTACAAAGAAAAGTGTCGTACCTGCAAGAGCTACAAGCGAACGTGTCTTCTTTTCGCTGTATTTCTTATGTCCATCCTTTACTGCCCTTTCATCGGACATATCAATTTCAGTATATGCCCCAAGCTCTCCTGCTATTTTTTTATGTTCGGATTTCTGTTTCTCTGTATTTCGTTTTACTTCTTTTTCTTTGTCATCGTCTTCATCTTCAAGTCCGAAGAGCTTTCCCAGCGAATGATTTACATCGCTGGTCGGTTCTTCTGCATCTGTCAGCTCATCAATTGCACCATCGCCCTCAAAGGCATCAAAGCCAATTTCGGAAGGCTCGGTTTCCACCACTTCTTCCACGGTCTCTGTCGCCGGCTCTGTATTCTGCTGTGCCGGTGTAAATATCTTCACATCATCCTCAGCATCCGCATCTTCAGGCTCATCCGCATTTTCAGCTTCAATAACATCACTGACAGCTTCAGCTTCTCCCTCGCCGTCGTCAATTTCTTCATTTTCCGAATTCTCATCAATGGTATTCACATTTTTTTGTTCGGAATCGTTAAGAATGTTGTCAAGCCACGCAAGATCTTCTGTTTCTTCAGCAAACATTGCGTCAAGCTTTTCCATCGCACTGCTGAATTTATCATTGGCTTCAGAGTTTTTTTCCACACCGGAGAAGTCGTTTGTCAAATTCTCAGGGGAGACTGCTTCTTTGTTGTCATCCGAGGATACATTAATGTCTTTCTGCATAACAATTACTTCCTTTCCCGTTGATTATCTTAATATTTTACTGTCTCTTTGTTTAATCGCCTCATACAGAAGAACTGCCGCCGCGGTTGAAACATTCAGAGAATTTACTTTACCCTTCATAGGGATAGACACTATAAAATCAGAGTTTTTCTTTACAATATCCGAAACACCGTGTTCCTCACTTCCGAGAACTATAGCACAGGGGCAGTCGTAATCAGCCTCAGTATAGCTTGTACCGTCCGCCTCTGCTGCAAATATCCAGAAGCCGAGGTCTTTGAGCTTTCTTATTGTATCGCTGATATTCGAGCATTTTACCGCCGCAAGATGCTCCGTTGCACCGGCAGAAGCCTTTACAACCGCAGGGGTAATTCCCGCCGCGCGTCTTTTCGGAAGTATCACTCCGTGAGCACCTGCACCTTCGGCACATCTTATAATCGCACCAAGATTATGGGGGTCGGAAATTCCGTCACAGATAACTATAAGAGGCTTTTCTCCTCTTTCCTCGGCAATGGCAATTACATCTTCAAGGGATACATATTCCATTTCCGATGCTATTGCAACAATGCCCTGATGCTGTTCGTAACCACAGAGAGCATCCAGCTTTTTCTTGTCTGCTTCAATAACCGGAATACCTCTTTCAATAGCCTGCGCAACAAGCACTGTTATCGAGCCTTCCCTGTCGCCCTCTCTTACAAATATCTTCTCAATATCACGTCCTGATTTGAGAAGCTCTCTCACTGCATTTCTTCCGGGAACTGAGCCGTTTGAAAGTTCTTCATTGGGTATATCATTCCTTGATGAATAATCCCGTCCGAAACGTCTGTCAGGTTCGTTTCGTCTATCGGGCTTTCTTGAATTTCCTTTGTTAAATCCGCCTTTGCCAAAGCTCTTTTTCCCGTCTTTTCTGTAGTCCTTTTTTTCAAAGGACTTTTTATCCTTGTATTTATCTGACACGATAAGATTATCATTCCTTTCGTAAACTCTTTTGCAAAAGAATTTGCTATATTCGGGCATACCTCCCGAAAATAATATTACACACTACCATTATAACATACTTTTTTCAATTTGTATATAACAATTACTTCAATATTTACAATAATTTACAATTACTGCAAATTTTTGGCATAATCTCCTAAAAATCTCTCAATATTGCTTTCGGGCAAGGTTACACATCGCTTTTTGCAAAGCTATGAAAAACAAAAAACCGTTCAGGTTACGAACGGTAAGATGTTGCAGGTTTTATTTCTTATGCTCTTTTCTTGTGTGATTTTTACTGTTATGAGGTTTTCTGTTGCCGTGACCCTTTTTCTTTGTTGAGAACCCAAAATATCCGAGCTTTCTTCCAAGCTCAAAATATTCTCCGTGAGCGAATGCCATAAGACCTGCTCTGTCAAGGCGGAGCTTTCCGTCTTTGTCAACAATGGAGCTGTCAACACCGGTGCAGAGAATATCCGCCACAAACATATCGTGAGTGCCAAGCTCAACAATATCCGTCACACGGCACTCAAGGCAAAGGGGACATTCCGCAATGCAAGGTGCACCCACCTCTCTTGCATCTTCCACGGTAAATGCGCATTTTTCAAATTTGTTAACCTTTTTACCTGTGTATATTCCGCAATAGTCTACCTTTTTTGCAAGGCTTGCTGTCGGTATATTTATAACAAACTTACCGCTGTTTTTGATTATGTCGTAGGAATATCTGCTTTTTCTTACGGAAATATAAGTCTTTGGCGGTATAGTGTTGACAATGCCTGTCCATGCAACTGTAAAAACATTTTCAGCTAAAGCTCCGTCTTTGTCCCTGCCACGGCAGGATACAAGCACTGCGGGCAACGGCGCAAGAAGTGCTCCGCCCTTCCATATTTCTTTTGACATTTATTCCTCCGTTCTGCCGAAAATGTACGGCATAAAAGTTGTTGGTATCGTCGCTTTACCGCCCGTTTTTTTGCGTGTCGGTATAAAATTTACAGAATTAAGCTTTAAAGCCTGAAAAATTGGTAGTAAAATAGCATAACTACAGTTTTCGAGGTACTCTATGACTGATTCTATACAAAAATTAACAGGACACATATATGCGATAATTGTTGTGGCAATATGGAGTGTAACCTATGTCGCAACGGATATGCTTCTCGCAAACGGACTTTCGGCTCTGCAGATTCTTGTGCTAAGATTTATTCTTGCGCTGTGTGTCCTTTATATATTAAAACCAAAGCTATATATGCCAAAAAGCATAAAGGAAGAACTTGGTTTTGCTTACATATCCCTTTTCGGTATGTTTCTGTACTATGTTTTTGAAAATTTCGCCATAGGCAAAACCGACGGCACAAATGTAGCTATTCTCATAAGCTTTGCGCCTATAATGACCACTGTCGGAAGTGCCGTATTTACAAAGCGGGCAAAAATCAACCCTCTTAATATTCTTGGCGCTGTAATTGCAATTTCAGGCGTTATAATGGTTGTTTTCAACGGAACTGTAACGCTGGATTTTGATATTACAGGATATATTCTCGCCTTTGGCGCTGCAGCCTCCTGGGCTGTATATTCCGTTATTCTTGAGAACTGTCTCGAAAAATTTGACAGCATTATAATCACAAGAAGAATGTTGATTTACACTCTTTTGCCACTTATCCCCTTAACGCTTTTTACCGATGGCGTTCCGGATATGACTTTATTCGGCAAATACCCTGTTCTTATCGCCTGTATTTCGCTTCTCGGCATTTTCGGCGGAAGCCTTTGCTATCACTGGTGGAACAAGGCAACAAAAAGAATCGGCATTGTCATAACCACAAACTATCTTTATGTAAGCCCATTTATCACAATGGTTTTTGCATATTTCGTAACACAAACCGACATTACTCTTATGGGTTCACTGGGTGCTATTCTTATTCTTTTCGGAGTTGTACTCTCGGATATTAAAAAACAGTAATTACAGAGGCTTTTTCACCATCTGGGCATATCTTCTCGGATATTGAGTTGGTGTGTTCTTCACCTTTTTTATAACTATAAGTGAGTGATTGAGTTCCTCTCCGTCACAGCTCTTTGGAAGCTCAACCTTATAGGTTTCAATATACTTGCCGCCAAGTGCGGGAATTGCTTTCTTTGACAGTTCAAGCTCATCAAGCGCTCCCGTTGCCTTGTATGCGATAAAAGTACCGCCAACCTTTACAAAGGGAAGGCTCAGCTCCAGAAGAACAGGAAGCGATGCTACCGCACGGGAAACCGCAATATCAAATTTTTCTCTGTATCTCTTATCAAAGGCTACCTCCTCTGCTCTTACCGGCAGAAAGTCCGCATCAATGGAAAGCTCACGGCACGCCTTTTCGGTAAATTTCAGCTTTTTCGCTGTACTGTCAAGGAAGGTTACGGATAAATCCCTTCTTGTGTGTGCAAGGGGAAGTCCCGGAAATCCTGCTCCGCAACCGATGTCAATAACCTTTGAGTTTTTCGGTATAAGGTTGAAAATGAGAGAGGAGAGAGAGTCGGCAAAGTGCTTTACAGCAACGCCACATTCATCTCTTATTGCAGTGAGATTTGTGTGGGAGTTAAATTCAAGAAGGCTCTTGCACAGCAAATCAAAACCGGATAAGGTTTCCTCCGGCATTTCAATACTGTTTTTGTCACAGAAATCCTTTATGACATTCATTACAACAGAATCCATATTTTCTCCATTCTGCCAATAAGGCAAAAATAATATTTATAAATTTAAATTCTAAAGTATTGCGAGGTGTTATTTTGGAAAAGCTTGTCGCTGACTTCTTCAAAGCCGAAAATATAAAATACTATTCCTGCCTTGAGGCTTCGGAATGTAAGCTCCTTTATCCGCACAAACTCCCGGAATACACCAAAAGCGTGTGTTTTTTCCTTATCCCCTACTTTTGCCGGGACAACAGCGAACGAAACATCTCACTATATTCAGTCCCCGAAGATTACCACCTGTATGTAAGAGAGCTTTCCGAAAGATTTAAAAAACACACAGAAAACACGGCACATAAGGTTGAATACCGTTTTTTCGCAGACAACTCCCCATTCTGTGAAAGGAGCTGTGCGGAAAAGTGCGGACTTGGAAAGATTGGTAAAAACGGACTTCTCATAAATTGCGAATACGGCAGTTTTACATTTATCGGAAGTATTTGCTTTTCAACATCTATCAGCATAACACAAAGATCGGAAAATTTCAAGGGTGACTTGTGTGAAAATTGTGAAAAGTGTAAAACATCCTGTCCTATGCACCGAGGAATATGCGAAAGCTGTCTTTCAGACATAACGCAGAAGAAAAAAATCACAGAAGATGAGGCAAGAATTATCTCCGGCTTTCCAATAAAATGGGGTTGCGATATATGCCAGAACGTGTGTCCGTACAACAGCGACATCGCAGAAACACCAATAGAATTTTTTAAAATTAACAGGATTCCACATCTTACAGAAGAAAAAATCCTCGGTATGTCCGAAGAAGATTTTAAGAAGCGTGCATACTCCTGGAGGGGTATTGATGTTATAAAAAGAAATCTCGGTCTTTAATTCGATATTTTTCGCAGAGTAAATATGCTATACTTCCCTTACTGAAAAGGGAGTACAAAGCACTCTCTTTTATTTTTGAAGGAGAGTGTTTTTTATGTCAGAAAAGAAGATAGACACCATCGTTAGCGGTGAAATATTCGACATACCGCCCTATCTTATAAAACCAAATCCGTCACTGGCAAGAACAGATTTTCCCGATACTTCTCTTGTCAGTCTTGCAGACAGCATACGCCGTTACGGTATACTTCAGCCGTTGGCAATAAGGCTCTCGAAAAACGGGAGATATGAGCTTGTTGCAGGGGAAAGACGGCTTCGTGCGGCACTGCTTCTTGAAATGGCAACAGTACCCTGTGTTATTATCGGCGATTGCGGAGATTTTGAATATCTGTCGGTGGTAGAGAATATACAGCGTGAAAAGCTCAATATGTTTGACGAGGCAAGGGCTATAAGACGGCTTTTTGAAAGAAGCGGCAGAGATATCGGCAAAACTTCAAAGCTGTTATCAATCGGAGAATACGAGCTGTGCCGAAAGCTTCGTCTTTGTGAATTTTCAAGAGCCGAAATGCAGGCAATACTCCATTTGGGAATAAGCGAGCAGGAGGCACTGATTTATCTTGATGTGCCGCAGAGTCTTCGGTATTACACAATAAAGCTCTGTGCGGAAAGGGGATATTCATATTCCGAGGCATCTTTTCTTTGCAGTGCAATTGCCGAAAAAAACCTCCTCTCACCGGATGAACTTGAAAACTTTGCAAACAAACTACTGCATCCTACCGCAAAGGAAAGCAAAAAAGACAAAGATTCTGAACCCGCAAAGGAACAAAAGCAGGAAGACAAGAAATTCACAGTTGTCCTGCGAGATCTTAACTCCTTTGAGGTATCACTAAAAAGGCACTGTAAAATTCTTGAAAGTGCAGGCTGTAAAACAAGTATTTCCATCCAGAAAGGCGGAAACAAAACCACATATACGGTCACTGTTGAAACCCATTAAAATATCCGGCTGACAAAAATCAGCCGGATTCTATCATTTCATAAAACAAATATAGTTTTCCTTTATTTCCTCAAAGGTAAGAAGCTCTCTGTCAACCGGTTTTGAAACCTCGTACATAAACACTCCCGAATAATCAAGCTCCTCAAGCGCTGATATTATCGCTTCCCAATCGTTTATACCATCTCCGGGAAGTCTGTGACGCTCGTCAATAAAGTCATAGTCGGAAATGTGTACCGTACGGATTCTGCCGTGCATATTGTGATATATAAGGTCGTCTAAAAAATCCTCATTTGTTTGCATCAGCAGGTGATTTGTATCAAAGCACAGGTCTATTTCAGGTATCTCATTAAGATATGTAATTATATCAAAGGAGCTGTTGCCAAGACAGGTTCTCGGCAGTACCTCAACTGCAAGCTTTGCTCCGTTTTCATCGCAGATTTTTGCAAAATAACGAAGATTTTCTATGCTTCTTTCCATTTTCTCCTGTCTTGTATCGTCATCATTAGGCTCGCTGGAGGGATGAATAACAATAGTCTTAATGCCGATTTTTATTGCAGAACGAATCCCCTTTTCCATAATTGCCATAGCCGTTGACCCTTTTTCTTCATCAAGACTTGCAACATTGAAATACTGCGAAAAAGGCACATGAAATGACCACAGCTCAACATCGTTTGTCCTTGCAACCTCAAGTAACTTTTCCGGATTTTCGTAAAAGTCGCATTTTTCAAGACTCTCGTGAGACATTGAAATCTCGGCATATTTTATTCCGGCTTTTTTGTAGCGTGCAAAGCCTTTCTCGTTATTTCCATCATAATATCCGAGAATTGCCGAGGAAAGACCCATTTCCCAGTTTTTTCTGCTTGTCATTGTATATTTATCTCCTTGGTTGCTGAATTTCCTTGATTATAGCACTTATTTGCTTCTTTGTAAATACATTATTTAAAATTTACATTATTGTGTTTATGAAACCGGCAATATGTGTTAAAATAAGAAACGGAACATAAAAAGTTTTTGCGGGGAATATACTTATATGAAAATACAACACGCAATTTTTGATATGGACGGCACAATCACCGATTCAAATGGTATCTGGGTAAACGCAATTTTTCACTATATTAACAAATGCTGTCCCGTATCAAGAGAAAGTCTCCCGAATGAGTTCTTTTCGGATATAATTCCGGGAGGAACATATGCCGCTATCCGGTATTTAAAGGATGTCTGCGGAGATACAACAGCGCCGGAAAAGATTGTTGAAATAATTATGGAACAGGTAGATAAAGCCTATTGTGAAAAACAGGAACTAAAAAAGGGTGTTCTTGAATTTATAAAAGAGCTCAAAAAAAGAGGTGCGGATGTATGCGTTATATCTGCAACACAGAAATACCTTGTTGAAAGAGCACTACAACTTTGTGGCGTTCTTGATTATATTGACTTTATTATATCCGGTGACGAGCGAAAAAGCGGGAAGGAAAAATCGTATATATTCCTTGAAGCAGCTGCAAGAATGAACTGTGATGTTTCTGAATGTACACTTTTTGAAGATGCCGCCTACAGCGTTGAAACCGGAAAAAAACTTGGTATGACTCTTGTGGGTATTCACGATTGCCACTGTATTTCGGGCCCCGGTGATAAAATGCGGGAACTTTGCGATATTTATACTGACGATTACTCAAGTATAACTCTTGATTGATTTTAATGGGGGATATTATGACCATATTCAATGTGACAGAATGTGCAAAACAGCTTCTTACCAAAGAAAAAATTATAATTCTTATTCATTCCAATCCCGACGGAGACTGCATAGGCTCCGGATCTGCTCTTGCAGAAATACTCATAAATCTTGAAAAAAAAGTGCGTATTGTATGTCCTCATGCACTTCCTGAAAGACTATCCTTTATCTGCAAGGGGCTTTCCGATGATGTACTTTGCTTTGCAAAATCCGTTGAAGATGATTTTGACGCTGATTTTATTGTAAGCACCGATGTTGCCTCCCCCGAGCTTCTCGGAAAGATAAGAGAAGCATACGAGGATAAAATAAACCTCTGCATAGACCACCATATAATAAACACTATGAGTGCGGACGGTATCTGGAGAGATGCCAAAGCCTCTGCCTGCGGTGAGATGATTTTGGAGCTTTGCGATGAGCTTTCACGACTTTGTGAAAGACCGCTTCTGACAGAGTCGGTTGCAAACAAGCTGTACTGTGCAATATCATCAGACTCAGGTTCATTCAAATACGGCAATACAACTCCAAAGACACTTCTTTATGCATCAAGGCTAAAATCTGTCGGTGCTGACTCCGAGCTTATTTCAAGACTTCTCTTTGATACAAAGTCGCCTGCTCAGTTCAAACTCACAGGACTTGTTATTCCCAGAACTGAATTTTTGTGTGACGGGAAACTTGCATATTGTATTCTTCTTGACGAAGAGCTATCGCTTTGCGGAGCTACGAAAGAGGACTGCGACGGCATAACCCAGATATTCCGCGAGGTAAAGGGCGTTGAACTCAGCATTTTCGCAAAACAGCATATTGATTCTGTGACAGGCGAAAACTGTGTTAAGATGTCACTGCGGTCAAATACTACCGTTAACTGTGCGAAAATCTGCGAAAACTTTGGCGGTGGCGGTCACATAAAAGCGGCAGGCTGTACAATCAGGGGAGTTGACAACGAAAAGGCAAGAGAGCTTATTCTGGAAAAGGCGAAAGAGGAGCTTTCCTCACTCGGCTTGTGCTGATACGGAGTATTTCTAAATATTACAACATCAACACGATTAAAAAAATTCAGGGCTACAGAAAACCTTTCTGTAGCCCTTGATTCTTTATTAAATAAATTACATTTCGCGTCTGCCCTCAATTGCCTTGAAAAGAGTAAATTCATCAGCATACTCAAGGTCAGCACCAACCGGAATACCGTATGCGAGTCTTGTTACACGAACACCAAGAGGTTTTGCAAGCCTTGAAATGTACATCGCCGTCGCATCTCCCTCAACCGTGGGGTTTGTTGCAAGAATAAGTTCGATTTCCTCATCGGGATTCTCGGATATAAGTTCCTGTATTCTTGAGAGAAGTTCCTTGACCGTTATATCATCAGGACCAATACCGTTAAGGGGCGAAATAATTCCGTGAAGAACGTGGAATGTACCCTTAAACTCGTGGATTCTCTCTATTGCCGCAACATCTCTCGGGTCTTCAAGAACGCATATCTGACGCTTGTTTCTCTCCCTGTCTGAGCATACAGCGCATACCTCACCCTCACATATATTCTGACAAACGCTGCACCTTCTTGTGAGATTCTTCGCAGAAATCAGTGCATCCGCAAAGGACTTCACCTCGCTGTCGCTGAGTGTGAGGATATGAAACGCGATTCTGTAAGCGGATTTTCTACCGACACCGGGCAGATTGCGGAATTTCTCCGCAAGATTTTCCAGAGCCGGAACATATTCTCTGTTCCCTGCCATAGAATCAGAAAAGTCCGGGCATCGAGATGCTTCCGGTAATCTTGTTCATAGCATCGCCGTTGGTTTCTTCAACCTTCTTTATTGCTTCATTTATTGCCGCAACAAGTGTGTCTTCAAGTGTTTCAATGTCATCAGGGTCAACAATTTCCTCTGAGAGCTTTACAGATATAATTTCTTTCTTTCCGTTGATTTTCACACTTACCGCACCGCCACCTGCAGAAATATCATATTCCTTTTCGTTAAGCTCCTGCTGAAGTGCCTCCATATCTGCCTGCATCTTCTGTGCCTGCTTAATCATAGACTGCATATTTCCGGGGCCACCGCCCATTCCTTTTGGTAATCTTGCTTTCATTTTAAAGTTTCCTTTCATATCGGATAATTGCCACAAAGGCTTTTAACTTTCACATTATACCATAAATCAAAAGAGCTTGTCAAGCATTTCGGGGAAATGTTTAATGCCATTTAAAAGCAAAAAGTCCCCCATGATATTTGTCAATATTATGACTTTATTGCGTTACTTATTCCCTTTCCAAAACACCTTTTTTGGTTTTGTTTCTTTTCAGAAATTCAAGCTTAGTCTCAGACAGCACAACTGCTGCAAGAACAAGTGCAAAGCCTGCAAATATAACCGGGTCTTTCTTTTCTCCGGGAAAAAATATGAGCGAGAAAGCAACACCGAAAACAGACTCAAGACTCAATATAATTGCAGCCGCCGAGGGCTGTACATATTTCTGACCTATATTCTGAAGAAGAAGAGCCACAGTTGTTCCGAAAAGACCGAGATATAAAATCATAACTATATTTTCTGCCGGAATCTGTGATATATTAAGCTCAGCTCCGGTAACAAGCGATGCTACAAAGCAGAAAACCGAGCTATAGAAAAACTGAAGTATAGTTACAAGTATCGGGTCTTTATCCCTTGCAAGAACCCATACAGCTACCATGTGTGCAGCGTAAAAGAACGCGCCGAGAAGCGTCAGAGCATCACCGGGGACAATGGAAAGGCTCTCGCCCTCATAGGAAAGTGCAACCATTCCCACACCGACAATACAGATAATTGCCGCAAGAATATTATATATATCCGGCTTTTTGCGGTTGACAATCCATAAAAGGAACGGAACAAAAACGCAGTATCCGGCTGTCAGCATAGCGTTTTTTCCGGGAGTTGTGCCGGAAATACCCACCGTCTGCGAATAATAGGCGCAAAAAAGACAAAGTCCTATAATGGCGCCACTTATAAAGTACGTTCTGTCAAGTAACTTCAGCTTTTTATAAAAAATCGCTGAAAGTACAACCCAGCCTATTGTAAATCTGAAAAACAGAAGCCAGCCGGGAGCAACAACATTTACCGTATCCTTCATAAGCACAAAGGTGCTTCCCCATATAAGCGTTGCCATAAGAAGTGCAATCTTTGCAAAAAGCGATATATGTTTTTTTATCATTTTTCCTCCGAAATTATGTCAATACCATACCATTAAAATCAACAAGAAAAATAATACTCCCAAATGTTCTGCTTGTCAAGGAATTATATGTAAACATATACCGCACTTTCCAAGAAATCACCGAGTCCAACGGCATCATCAGGCTATGTAGTCTGTATCCGTTCCGCAGTATCCTTTGCCTCTGTCCTCGCCAAAAAGTCCTTCTCTTGCTGTTTTGTCAGCAAGCACTTCGCTAAAGGAAACAAATTTGTCGGAAACATCTCGCTTTATGGCAACCACTTTTCTGTATGTATTAACAGTTTTGGAAACTATGATGCCAACAGACTTAAAAAACTCATTGGCTGTCTTTTTGTTTTCTGCTCTATGATATTTACCTGCTCTTTTGTAAGATGTCATTTCTCTTGTCATAATTATTCTCCTTTTCTTTCGGCAACCTTGACAACACATTTCGTTGCCTTACTTACAAGTTTATTTTAGCACATCTTATGTCCGATAAAAGCAACACTAAAAATATATATGTACTATAAACCTCCCACAAAAAAAGAGAATGTTTTATTGTTTTTCTTCGCAAAAAAATCCCCTGCAAAGCAACGCTGCCTTGCAGGGAGTTTTTATATTTGTCAGTTATCTTTTCTCTTTCTTTCCCTCGCACACCCTTCAAGGTACACAAGAAGAACGGAAACATCGGCAGGACTGACACCTGAAATTCTGGATGCCTGACCAATATTTTTAGGTCTTACAGCGTTCAGCTTTTGCCTTGCTTCAAGTCGCAATCCATCAATTGTGGAATAATCAATTCCATCAGGAAGAAGTTTTTCCTCAAGCTTTGCCATTCTTGCCGCTTCATCAAGCTGCCTTTTTATGTAACCCTCATACTTTATCTCAACTTCCACAGCCTGCATTTCCGTCTCGGAAAGCTCAGGACGGAACGGGTCAACCTTCGCAAGTGCCTTGTAGGATATTTCAGGACGACGAAGAAGCTCTGCCATATTGATACCGTTTTTCACAGGAGCTGAGTTTGCGCTTTCAAGTATTTCTTCAAGAATATCACTCGGAGCAAGACTTTTTCCCTTAACCCTCTCAATCTCATTCTTTATATTCTCACGTTTACGGCAGAAGTCCGTATATCTTTCCTCGGATATAAGTCCGAATCTGTAGCCGATGGGAGTGAGTCTTTCATCCGCATTGTCCTGGCGTATAAGAAGTCTGTACTCGGAACGGGAGGTCATAATTCTATACGGCTCACGAGTTCCCTTTGTCACAAGATCATCTATAAGTGTTCCGATATAAGAGGAATCACGGCTGAGTGTCAGCTTTTCCACACCCAAAACATATGATGCCGCATTTATTCCGGCAACAAGCCCCTGTGCCGCAGCCTCCTCGTAACCGGATGTACCATTGAACTGACCTGCACCAAAAAGTCCGGGGAAATCCTTAAATTCAAGGGTGTGTTCAAGGGACAGTGGGTCGGCATAGTCGTATTCAATAGCATACGCCGTTCTCATAACCTTACAGTTTTCAAGACCTTTCAGAGAATGTATCATCTGCATCTGAACATCCTCAGGCATAGAGGAGCTAAAGCCCTGAAGATACATTTCCTTTGTGTCAATTCCCATAGGCTCAAGAAACAGCTGATGTCTTTCTTTGTCCGCAAATCTTACAACCTTGTCCTCAATGCTCGGACAATATCTTGGTCCTGTACCCTCAATCTGTCCAGAATAAAGCGGAGAACGGTGAAGGTTTTCGCGGATAATTCTGTGGGTTTCGGCATTGGTGTATATAACATAGCAAGGAAGATGTGCACTGTCAGAAAAGTCCTTTGTATGATAGGAAAAATGTTCGGGGGTTTCATCGCCGTACTGCTTTTCCATCTGTGAATAATCAACGGAATCCGCGTGGATTCTCGCAGGAGTACCTGTTTTGAAGCGCATAAGCGGAACACCTATCTTTTTAAGGCTTTCCGTAAGCTCTCCTGCCGGGAACATACCGTCAGGTCCTCCCGAATAGGACACATCACCTACGATGATTTTTCCACGAAGATATGTACCCGAGGCAATAACAACTGCCTTTGCATTCCAGGTAGCGCCGTATCTTGTGGTAACATTCCACGTGCCGTCATCACAATGCTCAAGCTCAACAATTTCACCCTGAATAATGTCGAGTCCCTCACAGTTTTCGCAGGTCTTTTTCATTATTGTGTGGTATCTTGCCCTGTCTGCCTGCATTCTCAGAGAATGTACCGCAGGACCTTTTCCGAGATTCAACATTCTTGACTGCAGACAAACCATATCTGCCGTCTTTCCCATCTCGCCGCCAAGAGCATCAATTTCAAAAACAAGATGTCCCTTACCACTGCCACCGATTGACGGATTGCATGGCATATTACCTATAGCATCAAGATTAAGTGTAAACAGTATAGTACTGCAACCGCGTCTTGCCGCCGCAAGTGCCGCCTCAATTCCTGCGTGGCCCGCACCGATTACTGCAACCTGCGTACTTCCTGCGCTGTATTTCATAAAACTTCATTCCTTTCAATAATCCGCGTCTGCGTCCGGAAAATTTACCCAAACGCCTTTTCCACAACCAAAAGCACAGCATCTGTTGTTTCCGCACGGTTGACCTCGTCACGAAGTGCCGCAGAGCCGACCTTACCTTTAATATACCAGGCAATGTGCTTTCTCGCCTCTCTCACACCGGTATATTCGCCCTTTTCCGCAATAAGGGATTTCATGTGGAAAATTATATCGTCTTTTTTTATACCATCCGGAATCTCCGGCATTTTTTTCCCGTTTTCAAGATAATAGGCGATTTTTTCAAAAATATATGGATTTCCCAAAGCGCCTCTACCTATCATAATTCCGTCACAGCCGGTATATTCCAGCATATGAACGGCGTCCTCCTCGCAGTTAATGTCACCGTTGCCGATAACAGGCACAGAAACCGCCCTTTTAACATTTCTTATTATGTCAAGATTTACCGGCGGTGCATACATCTGCTCTCTTGTTCTTCCGTGAACGGCTATTGCCGACGCACCCGATGCTTCGCAGGCACTTGCAACTTCAACTGCATTTATGTGAGCCTTATCAAAGCCAGCTCGTATTTTCACAGTTACCGGAATATCACAAAAGCCATTTTCATCAAGGCTTTTTCTGACAGCTGCAACAATTCTACCGCAAAGCAGAGGGTCTTTCATAAGTGCCGAGCCATCTCCGTTACCTGCGATTTTCGGCGCAGGACAGCCCATATTTATAT
This sequence comes from Clostridia bacterium, assembly GCA_017517985.1. The sequence goes on from JAFWWX010000267.1 coordinate 18,089, forward strand.
CAATTGCACAAGGGGAATATTTCATAACAAGAAGTGCTGCCTCCCCTATTTCCTCCGGCACTTTCCCAAAAAGCTGAATTGCACAGGGTCTTTCGGAATCTGTTATTTCGCAAAGCACATTTGTCTTTTTATCCTTAAAAATCAGCGCCTTTGAGGAAACCATTTCTGTGGTCATCCCTTCAGCACCTCTCATTTTGCAAAGCGCTCTGAAGGACTTGTCAGTTACCCCCGCCATTGGAGCAAGAAACAGTCCGTGTTTATATTGGATATTTCCTATCTTTATCATTTCAGTATTATTTCGTTCTTCCCTTATTATTCCGTTATTATTTCCAGTATTTCAACGCCGGTTTTTCTTATTTCCTCACCTTTTGAGTACTGGTCAAGAACATCGGCGTTCATTATTATGTTTCTGCAAGGAGAATTTTTACCGTCAAACCTTCTTTCACGGCATATCGGGAATTTCTTACCGATTCTGTCTGTGTATTCTCCGCACCTGCGGGATATTCCGTTATAATTAGAGCAAAGACCTGCACTCCTGAGAACACAGGACTCAAGTACCATAAGAGGAAGTCTGCCTCTTACGACCGCAGAACATTCTACCCCCGATACACGCACAATATCTCTCATCTGTGCGGTTTTCAGTTCGGGAGAAAGGCACAGACATTCAAATCCCATATCGGCATACACCGAGAGGGTCTTGGAGTTTGTAACATTAAGTCCCATTCCGCCATACAGATTAAGTCCGGAGGCTCTTGCCACATCAATATGACCTATATTGGAAACATAAACATACATTGCACCGCTGTTTTTCGCATTTTTCAGAGCCGTCAGTATATTGTCCTTCTCTTCTCCAAAATAAACCCTCGGAAGTCTGACACCAAAAGGAAGGCTTATTCCGTCAACATTTCCTTTGGAAAAAAGTTCCAAAGGAAGACAAATACTTTCAAGCCCATGGAAGTAAAGCTTTTTGTCATATACAAAATGCGGATTGTCGGTGAAGATGCGTACTCTCTGATTCTCGGGAATATGTCTTGCGAAGGATTCAGATGTTTTATATTCTTTTTCTCCAAAATCAACCGTTCTACCAAAAATCACCGCATTTTCAAGGGACAAAACCGCACCTCTGCGAAGTGCATTTATTTCGGAGGAAGCAAGGAACAGTCCATCATCAAGGATAATTTCGCTTTCCGACAGCACAAATTCCGTAGAGCCAAGCTTTGACATATTTTTAAGAAAGCTGTCTTTTGTCAAAGGGGCATTTTTTGAAAGGGCAACAGACCTGTCAAGAGTAAATTCGCCGGAGCATCCTGACATTTCAAATCTTGCATAGGGCTTTTTGTCTTTTCTTATTTCCGCATATAATTTCACCGGAATCTTCGGCACTGGCGGAATCTCAACAACGGTATCTGCTGTTTTCGCCTTATCCTTTTCGCTTCTGAAGCCGTACATTTTGCGGTTATCGGATAAGTAATTACCTGTAAAATATCCGTCCGTAAATCCGCCCCTTGAGAATATATCCATAAGTTCGCCGTATTTTTTGTCATCCGCATTTACCGATGAATCAATTAGCTCACGCAGTATTTTTACTGTTCTGTATACATATTCCGGACTTTTCATTCTGCCCTCAATTTTAAGAGAAGCAATACCAAGAGGTAAAAGCTCTGTTATGTGCCTTGACAGTGTCAGGTCGCAAAGACTGAGAGGATATCCTCCCGACTTTTCGTCTCTACTGTTTGTAACACGTCCCGGCATTCTGCAGGGCTGGGCGCAGAGTCCTCTGTTTCCGCTTCTGTCACCGATTACAGAACTCATAAGGCACATTCCCGAATGACAGACGCAAAGAGCGCCGTGAACAAAAGCCTCTGTTTCAAACATTCCGCTTATTTTTCCATATTCGGTAATATCTTTTATATCCTCATACTGAAGTTCCCTTGCAAGAACTATTCTTGAAAACCCAAGCTTTGAAAGCTGTATCGCTCCGTCGAGATTATGGCAGGCACACTGTGTACTTGCGTGAAGCTCCACTCCAGGAATATAATCATAAAGTAATTTTGCAAGTCCCAGATCCTGAACAATAAAAGCATCGGCACCATTTTCCCATGCTTTTTTTGCAAAGAAAAGCGTACCTTCAAGCTCTCTGTCAAAATTAAGGGTGTTAAGAGTAATATTTGACCTTACACCGTGAAGTCGCAGAAAACGCAAAGCCTTATAAAATTCGTCCTCGGTAAACCCCTTTGCATTCATTCTTGCATTAAGACCGCCACCGCCGAAATAGCACTCATCAGCTCCTGCGGAAACAGCCGCAAGCACCGATTCATAGCATCCGCAGGGAGCAAGAAGATATGGCTTTCTCATTTTCTGCACCTCCAATCGTAAGTTTTATGTGAAATTTTCAAAATGTACTTGAAAAAGACATTCATCGGTTTTATAATATAACTATCTTAATATTATATATCAACAGTCGCCGTTTGTAAAGATTATTTTTATGAACATTAGCTGTGCGGCATAAAATATTTCAGGGAGCGTAGCGTAAAAAACAACAATCTGCTTATCCATATACAAACATTTCACGCCCAAAAATTCCTACGGAATTTTTAATATCTTTTTGTGCCGCCGCTGAGCGGCGGAATGGAGGATTAGTATGGCTTACAATTTTAATGATGTTGTAACAAAGCGACAGTCAAGATTTTTCATATTGAGCATTATAGTATCAATAATTTTGTCGCTTGCAGCTATGGTGTCATACTTCTCCGGTTTTTCAAACATTCTCACGGGACTTGTAAATATTGTTGTTTACCCCATTAATTCCTGCGCCGACTACATTTCCGAAAAAATTACGGATGCAGGAAAATATTTTGGCGATATTGCCGCACTTAAAGAAGAAAACCTGCGTCTTAAGGAAGAAAACAACAACCTAAAAAAAGACAAAGCAATGACAGATGCATTGAGAGCAGAAAACGAACAGCTTTATTCATACCTTGAGCTGAAACGTGAGTACACCAATCTTGAGCTTGTAAATTCAAAAATTATATCCAAAGGAAGCGGTAATTTTATTTCCACCTTTACAATAGACAAAGGCACTGCACACGGTGTAAGAAAGAATATGCCCATTATAACCTCAAGGGGTATAATAGGCATAGTAACAGAGGAAGGGCCGTTGACATCGAGAGGAATAACTCTTATTTCCCGCAACTCCTCGGTGGGTGTATACCTTTCCGGCTCCGGTGCCACGGGAATCCTACGGGGAGATTACACTCTTTCCCTTGACGGCAAATGCAAAATAACAGGACTGTCCACAGACACCCAGGTACAAATCGGAGATTCGGTGTTGACATCCGGTATGGGAGAAATATATCCGAGAGACTTAAATGTGGGAACGGTTACTGAAATAGTAAAGGATTCCAACTCCCAAACTATTACCCTTATTGTTACACCTTCCTGCGACCTTGTAAATGAAGAAATGGTAATGGTAATAACGGATTACGAGAGAACCTATGAAGCACAGTCAGAAAACGAGGATACAATAGAACAGTAAAATCCATTATAATATACATAACAGATACAATTGAAATATTTTCACGGGCTGTAGCAAAATGAATTGTTACAGCCCGTGTGTTGTACAGAAACAACAAATTTTTATGGGGAACGACCTGTGTGTCGTTCCATTATTTTGTGCATTTTGCAGATTTTGCTACAGCCCCTGATTGGTTTTCAAATAGTATCGGCTTTTGTAATTTTTAAAGCAATATACATATAAGTCCGCTACTTCCGTCGTTTATAATCTTGCGCAGAGTATCCGCAATCTTAACCCTTGAATCATAGGGCATATGGGAAAGCTTTGCGTTTATTCCCTCGTTTACAAGCTCATAAAGGGACTTGCCGAACATATTAGACTCCCATATTTTTGCAGGGTCCTGCTCAAATTCGTCAAGCAGGAATTTCACAACATCCTCCGACTGCTTTTCGCTTCCCACAATGGGGCTTACCTCTGTCTGTATGTCGGCTCTTATCATATGAATAGACGGCGCTGAAGCACGAAGCCTTACACCGTAGCCGCCGGATTGCTTTACAATTTCCGGCTCCTCCAATGTTAAGTCCTCCGGTGACGGAGCAACAATGCCGTAACCGTTTTCGTTTACATCCCGAAGTGCCTTTTCAAGCTTATCATACTCTTTTTTCATCCCGGACAGCTCACGAAGACGCACCATAAGAGCCTCCTCACCGTCAATGACAAAGCCGGTCTCCTCGCCGAGTATTCTGTAGAAAAGCTCCTCGGGCATCTCTGCAGACAGATGTACTCTGCCGGTTGCAAGATCTATCGCATCGGGGTAAAGTGCGATACCAAATTCTTCATCGGCAATGCCGGAAAATGCATCCCTCGCCTGACCTACCTTTGTAATCTCTGCGGCAGTTTTATTTATGGCGGTATAGAGAGTTTTGCGAAGTTTGTGTTCTGCAGGGAGAGTATCTATCCACGATGGAACATTTATACCAATCTCCCGTATGGGAAATTCAAGAAGTACAAGTTCAAGAATCTTCTTTATATCCTCCTGTGTAAGATCCGTACAGTTAACAAGAGCAACAGGCGCAGAATATTCATTCTCCATTGATATTGCAAGCTCAATAGCAGCTTCCGAATCAGGATTTGCACTGTTGAGAATAACGGCAAATGGTTTATTTATTTCCTGAAGCTCCCTTACAACGCGTCTTTCCGCATCAACATAATTTTCTCTTGGAAGCTCTCCTATTGTACCGTCTGTAGTAACAAGAATTCCTATTGTAGAGTGGTCGTTTATAACCTTTGCAGTGCCTATCTCCGCAGCCTTGTCAAAAGGCAGTTCCTCCTTTGACCAAGGGGTCATAACCATTCTCGGCTTTTCGTCCTCGGTATGTCCCATAGCGCCGGGAATAATGTACCCAACACAATCAATCATTTTGACTCTCAGTGCCGCATTTCCGTCAAGTACAACCTCCACAGCCTCATCGGGAACGAATTTAGGTTCTGTTGTCATAACGGTTTTTCCCTGCGCGCGTTGGGGCATTTCGTCTCTTGCGCGTTCCCTCTCATTTATATTTGGCATATTGGGAAGCACAAGGGTTTCCATAAATTTTTTTATAAAGGTAGACTTTCCTGTTCTCACCGGCCCCACAACACCTATGTATATGTCTCCGCCGGTCCTCGCCTTGATGTCGCCGTAAATACTTGAATTTGTCATAGCAATCCTCCGTTTTACCCTCTCTGCGGGTTTTGATTTTTTGTTATATAACTATGACAACTGTTTCTTAAATATGACAAAACATATACCCCGGCGAAGACACAAATCTTTACCGGGGTATTTTCAGGTTAAAATGTTAGTCTTCCTTGCTGAAGCTGTCCTTGCCGACACCGCAGAGAGGACATTCAAAATCCTCCGGAAGATCTTCAAACTTTGTTCCGGGAGCGATTCCGTTTTCTACATCGCCCACTTCTTCATCGTAAACCCATCCGCATACATCGCATACATATTTCATAATAATCTCCTCCGTATTATTTATTTTTATTATTTGTTATTTTTTTTAAATTATTACAGAACCAGAGAGGGAGCAGTATAAACTCTTGCTGCAAGCTCTGAGTTCAGAAGATACAGACTTCTCGGATCAGAGCCGAAAAGCTCAAGCTTTGTTATAAGGTCGTTGGCGTTTGTTTCCTCCTCACCCTGCTCCTTTACAAACCAGTCAAGGAACTGCATTGTGCGAAAATCCTTAACCTCATATGCCGCGGCATATATGTCGTTGATAAGAGAGGTTACATATTCCTCATGTTCAAGTCCGGCTTTTAGAACTTCCATATTGTCACGAAATTCCTTATCAGGTTTTGCAATCGCCTCAAGATTTACCGTCATATTCTCATTCTGAAGATATGTGTAGAACAGCATTGCGTGGTCTCTTTCCTCCTGCGCCTGAACCATATACCAGTTTGCAAAGCCGTCAAGCCCCTTTGCCTTGAAATAGTTTGAAAAATCGAGGTAGAGATACGCGGAGTAAAACTCCTTGTTGATTTGCTGATTCAAAAGTTCGTGTACTTTTTTGTTCATCATAATAATGTCTCCTTTTAAGTATATTTTATGTAGCTTTATTTATTCAAGAATCTTTCCGTCGGTGGATATTATTACCACCTGTGCAGGAATATCTTTTCCGCTGTTCATAATTGCACGCCTTACCGCATTTTCAATCCCGGAGCAACACGGCACTTCCATTCTTACAATCGTAATACTCTTTATGTTGTTGTTTTTTATTATCGCCGTAAGCTTTTCCGAATAATCCACATCATCGAGCTTTGAACAGCCGATAAGAGTTATGCGGTTTTTCATAAAATCCTCGTGGAAACCGCCGTATGAAAAGGCTGTACAATCTGCAGCAACAAGAAGATTTGCTCCGTCAAAATAAGGTGCATTTACCGGCACTAGCTTTATCTGGCAGGGCCACTGGGCAAGACGGCTTGGTGTGTCAATTTGCGCTTTCGTGTATACCGGAGATGCTCTTTTGATTGACTTTGCAAGAACACCGGGACATCCACCGGGAAGCGTTTGGTGCGTCACTTTAGCTTTAGCTCTTTCTACCGCCTCACTGTTGTATTCCGGAGCTTCTCTTTCCTCAAAGCTGATAGCCTCCGCAGGACACGCCGGCAGACAATCACCAAGTCCATCGCAAAAGTCTTCGCGAGAAAGAGTTGCCTTTCCGTCTATCATTTCTATCGCGCCCTCGTGACAGGCAGATACGCACAGTCCGCAACCGTTGCATTTTTCCTTATCTATTTTTATTATTTTTCTTATCATAATTTTCCTCTCCTGTTTTTTCTTATCACCTCTGCAAAAGCTTACTTTCTGTTAAAATCATATTGATTTTCTGAAATCATTATAGTATAATAAAAAAGAAAAGTATGTTGAATTTTCAACAAAAAGCAAAAAAGAGGCGAAAAAATGAAAAAATATTATGATGTTCTTGCAGGATGCATCCTTTTTGACGGAATAGACCACGAGGATTTACTCACAATGCTCACCTGTCTTAAGCCAAGAATTGAGAGCTATGATAAAAAATATACCATTCTCGCAGAGGGTACACCGGCAAAATATATAGGTATAGTTTTATCCGGCACAGCGCATATGATAAGAACGGACTACTATGGCAACAGAAGCATCGTGTCAGAAATAAGCCCATCGGAAATGTTTGGCGAGCCTTTTGCTTGTGCAGACATTGAATGTATACCGATATCCGTCATTGCAAACGAGCCGGGAGAAATTATGCTGATTGACTGTGCAAGGATACTTAACCCCTGTTCAAGCTCCTGCGGATTTCACAATAAGATGATTTTCAATCTTGTAAAAAGCCTTGCCGAAAAAAATCTTACACTTCACAAAAAAATAGAAATAACCTCCCGAAGAAGCACCCGGGAAAAGCTTATGACCTATCTATCACAACAGGCAAAGAAGGCAGGCACGAACAGCTTTAAAATCCCCTTTGACAGACAGGAACTCGCAGACTATCTCGAAGTGGAAAGAAGCGGTCTTTCCGTAGAAATAGGAAAACTCAAAAAAGAGGGAATCCTTGACTGCAACAAGAATAATTTTGTTCTTCCTTGATTCTTTTTTAAAAAAGATGCCGTTTTCCGTATCAACAGAAACTTTTTGTAAAAAAATATTATTATAGACTGTTTTCCTTGACAATTGTGTGTAAAAATTGTATAATAGATTAAATATTAAGATTTTTCAAAAGAACAACTTTATAAAAGAGGTAATAAATGAAAAAACCAGACTCTGCCGTAATCCGGGAAACCAGAAACATTGCAGTCGGTGTGCTTGCACTGAGTACTGTCCTGCAGCTTGTGTTCCTTCTTATCGGCAAATGGGATAAAACCGTACTTTTCGGCAATCTCTTTATCGGATTTGCGGTTATCCTTAACTTTTTTCTTATGGGGCTGTCCGTTCAGAAAGCGGTGGCGCTTGAACCGAAAGAGTCAAAAAAGATGGTAACAACTTCTATGGCTCTGAGAAATATGATGATGTTCGCCTTTCTTGCCACTGCAGTACTCCTGCCAAAGGCATTCAATATCTGGGCATCACTTATTCCGGTTACATTTCCGAGAATTGTAATTGCCATATATCCTTTATTTGGCAAAAAAACAGATAGCTTTGCCAAAGGAGGTGAGGACTGAATGAATAAAAAAAGCCGCAGTTTTATTGCGGTGGATATTCTGTATATCCTTATGATAGTTCTCCCTTTTGTGTTCGGAATGGCTCTTAAAATTCTGACAAAACCGGAAAGTGTGGGAATTTCAATCGCAGGTGCACAGATTTACCTTAGCATCCCTTTTCCTGTACAGAATCTTATTATAACCGAGGCGCAGATAAATTCTTGGCTTGTTATGATTGCAATTGCAGGAATATGTCTTTATCTTACTCACGGCATATCAGAAAAAGGCGGACTAAAGCGTCAGGTACTTGCCGAATGGGCAGTTGAGGCTTGTGAAAAGCTTGTGTGCGGTAATATGGGTGAATATTTCAGAGGCTTTGCCCCCTTTATTGCAGCAATTCTCGGACTTTCCGCACTTTCAAGTCTTTCGGCACTGCTCGGACTATTCCCACCCACATCAGATGTAAACATCACAGCCGGCTGGGCAATACTTGTATTTATTCTTATAACATACTATAAGCTAAAATGCGGTCCTGTTATGTATATCAAAGGACTTTGCAGTCCTATCGCAATGACTCCGCTTAATGTTATAGGAGAAATAGCAACCCCCGTTTCAATGGCATTCCGTCATTACGGTAATGTCTTGTCAGGGTCGGTAATAGGAGTTCTTATCGCAACCGGGCTTTCCGGACTTTCCCATATTCTTCTCGGATGGCTTCCGGGATTCCTCGGAGAGTTCCCATTCCTACAGGTAGGACTTCCGGCGATACTTTCTCTTTACTTCGACCTATTCTCAGGGCTTCTTCAGGCATATATCTTCGCAATGCTCACAATGTTGTATGTTGCAGGAGGCTTTGATATTGACGAATACGAAAGAAGAAAGAGAAAAAAACAGCAAAGTGCTGTAAAAACCTAAAAAAGCAAAAGCGGATTTTCAAAGGAAAGCATCCTCAATTATTCATTATTCATTATTAATTATTTTTGGAGGTAAACAAAATGTTAGCACTCGCAATTGGTATTATTCTCGGATGTTGCGCTCTCGGCGCAGGTTTAGCAATGATCGCAGGTATAGGCCCCGGTATCGGTGAAGGTAACGCTGTAGCAAAGGCCTGCGAAGCTATCGGTCGTCAGCCCGAATGTAAGGGCAATGTTACAACCACAATGCTTATGGGTTGTGCTGTTGCAGAAACAACAGGTCTTTACGCTCTGGTTATTGCAATTCTTCTTATCTTTGTTGCACCCAACCTTCTTGTTAACGTTCTTATGGAAAACATAGCTCCCTACATCGAAGGTGCCGCAACAATAGGTATTATCGGCTGATAAACGGTTTTATCGAAAGGACAAAACAGAATGAATTTGGAAGTAATTTCCGTTAATTTCTGGAATATAATCATCTCCCTTTTAAACCTTACAATAATGTTTCTTATTTTAAAGAAGCTCCTTTTCAAGCCTGTACAGAATATTATTGCAAAAAGGCAGTCTGCCGTTGAATCGCAGTATGAAAACGCGGCAAACGCCGAAAAGAGCGCAGAGGAAAACAAGGCTAAATGGGAAGAAACCTTGAAAAGTGCCGGAAATGAAGCGGATACCATAATAAAATCTGCCAAGGAAAGCGCAGAAAGACGAGGCGACGAAATTGTTGCCGAGGCAAGAGAAAAAGCGCAGGGCATTATACGCCAGGCACAGAGCGAAGCAGAAATGGAAAAAAGGAAGGCAGCTGAGGAAATCAAAAAGGAAATCGCAGATGTTTCCACTCTTCTTTCCGAAAGAATGCTGGAGCGTGAAATCAATGCCGATGACCACAGAAAACTTATTGACTCTTTCATAAATGAAATAGGTGACGGCAATGACACAGATAAGTAACGAATACGCAACAGCCCTTTTTATGCTTGCTCTTGAAAACGGCAATGAGAGGGATTACTTTCGGGAGCTTGAAACCATTTCCGGAATTTTCAAAGAGGAACCGGACTATATGGAGTTTCTCTCCTGCCCAAGTATTCCGATAAAAGAGAGAACAGACGCTATTGACAAAGCCTTGGGCACAATGCCGGAGTATATAGTGTCATTTCTTAAAATACTTTGTGAAAATGCAAGGATAACCTTTTTTGAAGAATGTGTTGAAATATACAAAAAGCTCTTGGCTGAACACGAAAGACGCACTGTGGCAAATGTCACAAGTGCCGTTGAACTTACGGAGGAAGAAAAGACCGCACTTGCAGATAAACTCGGCAAAAAAGAGGGCTGTGCGGTCACACTGAACTGCAGTGTCGACCCCTCAATTATCGGCGGTCTTATAATTGAAATTGGCGGTAAAGTTATTGACGGAAGTATCCGTTCAAAACTTCTCGATGTAAAGGATGTGATAACGAGATGAGTTCAAATCCCGCAGAAATCAGTAACATCATAAAAGAACAGATAAAGAATTACAAATCAAGAATCGAAATGAAGGAAACCGGCTCTGTTATACTTGTCGGCGACGGTATAGCAAGAGTGTACGGTCTTCGCAGCTGTATGTCCGGAGAGCTTCTTGAATTTGAAGACGGCTCCTACGGTATGGCTCAGAACCTTGAAGAAGACACAGTTTCCGTTGCACTTCTCTCAAACGATAATGAAATCCGTGAGGGTACTACTGTCAAAAGAACAGGTCAGGTGCTTTCAGTACCTGTTGGCGAAGCACTTCTCGGCAGAGTTGTAAACGCTCTCGGTTCACCCATTGACGGTAAAGGTCCTTGCGACACAAAGGAAACAAGACCTGTTGAATCTGAAGCTACAGGTATTATCGAAAGAAAGAGCGTATCAGTCCCTCTCCAGACAGGTATTAAGGCTATTGACGCTATGATTCCGATAGGCAGAGGTCAGCGTGAGCTTATCATCGGCGACAGACAGACAGGTAAAACTGTTATTGCGACAGACACAATTATTAACCAGAAGGGCAAAAATGTAATCTGTATATATGTAGCGATAGGTCAGAAGGCATCCTCAGT
>JAFWWX010000268.1 GCA_017517985.1 Clostridia bacterium
CTTAAAGGTATAAACAATGTTCCTGACGGCTCTATTCCCGATGTTCCTATGGCTTTCGAGAGTTCAATCAGTATATACAAGCTCTATCGTGCAGGAATTCTGACAGGTGTGGATGCAAAGCACAACTGCAAGCCGGAGGATAACATCAAAAGATGTGAGGTTGCGGCAATCATTACAAGAATGATGGATGAAACCAAGCGTGTTAAGTTCAGTATGGAAACAACAGCCGAAGAGCCAAAGACAGAAGAACCTAAAACTGAAGAACCAAAAGAAGAACAAAAGCTTGAAATTCCAGAGGATGCAGAACCTGCTCCGGAAATAAAGGAAGATGAAAAATCAGCAGAAACACCTGAAACACCTGATATGTATGAGCCTTTCGAGATAGTAGTGGAGCCGGAAAGGATTGATTCTGCCGATGAAGGCGAAACACTTACATATACAGTCAAAGCATCAGGTGGAAAAACACCATATACATATTCTTGGGGTACAAGAGACAGATATAACGGATTTACTGAATTTACCGAATCCGATTATGTAAAGGGCGCTAAAACTAATACGCTTTCTCTTGTTTTTGATATTGACAATGCTACAACAAGTCAGTTCTACTGTAAGGTTACAGATAGCCTCGGTCAGGAAGTGAAATCCGAAGCGGTGACAATACCCGAAAAGGTATTTATATTCAAGCCCGAGAATGTTACCAAATACAATTCCGGTTACATTTTCACAGGCAGAGTTGAAAAAGGTGCCTTAAGAGCCGGCGAAACGGTATCAATGCATATGCCATCACACGGCATTGAGGTTTATGGCGTTGTTACGGGAATAGAGATGTTCAACAAACGCCTTGACGAAGCGAAGCAGGGCGATTACTGTGGAATCTTAATAGAAGAGCCGAAGAATATCCCATATGATATGTGGGTGGTTGAAACTCTTGGGGTAAGTTTAACGGAAAGGGTAAAAAGTTTGGGCAATTATGGCTTCAAGGTTCCGATGAAGCTTACCTTCCAGTATGGTGGTATAAAAAATTTAGGTGAAACTGTCACAATGCGTATGCATGTAAAAGGAGGTACACCTCCCTATACATATGAATGGTATAAGTTCGAAAAAGACAATGAATATACAAAGATAGTAAATGATCATAAATACAACGTGATGGGAAGCGAAGTAAGAATCATCGTTGATGCTGACGAGTTTGAACAAAACATGTGGTATCGTTGCGATGTGACTGATGCAGCAGGAAATACACAATATGAAACCTGGTATGGTGCAGAGCCGACAGCAACACCTTATCTTTCGCGGCAACCGAAAGATGTTTATGCGGATTACGGCGAAGAGGCTGTATTTAAAGTTCACACAAGATGCGCAGGCGTAACCTATCAGTGGTACATAAAAAATGACAACACAAACGGTTGGAAAAAAATTGAGCCGACAGATACATGGGCAAAGGGTGCTACAACATCAACACTTAAGATACAGGTTGAGAAGGCTGATTTTGTGAGTCACTGTGAATACAGGTGTGATGTCAAAAACGGTACTTATGGTGTGGTTTCAAATTCTGCAAAAATTCTTCCGAGGTCAATGTATATAACAGCCAACCCCGAAAACGTGGCAGGTAAACATGGCGAAAAGGTACAGTTCAAGGTGGTAGCCGAGGGTGGAAAAGCTCCTTACAGTTATCAGTGGGAGTTCACATATCCGAGCGAAATTCTTGACGGCGGATATCTTAATGTTTACAAGGACTATGAGTGGGCAGAAGGTGAAAACACCGATACATTAACAGTCCTTGTTGACGATAACAAAATGAATTCAGATTGTAAATTCCGTTGCACCGTAAAGGATGCAACTGGCAGAAAGCTTACAAGTAAAGAAGCTTACATAATCTTAACAGCTGATGCAAATGTAAGCTTTGATGAAGAAAAATCCAAAGACAGTATGATAGTTATAATGCCATAACTATATAAAATTAAAGAAAAGAGGTAAACAAATATGAAAAAAACATTATCAATCATCCTATCGTTGTGTATGCTGCTTTCTATGGCAACAACAGCCTTTGCGGCATACGGAGAACACGAACACAAGCTTATGAAAATGGCGAACATGAACAGTCACTATGAAGAATGTCAGGTATGCTTTGAACTCTTTAATGTAGGCGAGCACACTTTCAAAGATGGTAAATGTACAGTTTGCGGTCATCCCCAACTTGTAAATCCTTTTGTTGATGTCCCTGAAGATGCGTGGTACCACGATGAAGTAGTAGGAGCTGTTTACACAGGCATCATCAACGGTAAGAGTGCAACAGAATTTAAGCCTGATGATCTTCTTACATACGCAGAAGCAATCAAGCTTGCGGCTTGTATGAGTCAGGTATACTTAAATGGTAATGTAACTCTTACAGCAGGTACTCCTTGGTATCAGCCTTATGTTGATTACTGCAAAATCAATAACATAATCAAAAAGAATTATGACTATAACGCAAATGCTACAAGAGCAGGATACATCGAAATCTTTGCAAGTGCTCTTCCTGATAGTGCATTTGAAGAAATAAACAATATTCCAAACGGAAGTATTCTTGATGTTAAGTCAGGAGCTACATATGCTCACTATGTGTATAAGATGTATCGTGCAGGTATTTTAACAGGTGTTGATGCACTTCACAACTGCAAGCCTGATGATAATATCAAAAGAAGCGAGGTTGCTGCAATTATTTCCCGTATGATGGATGAAGGTAACAGAGTAAAGTTTGATATGTCTGATCCCGGCGGTAATAAAAACACAGAGGATGACAACGATAAAGAAATAATAAACAAAACCGAAGAAAACGAAGACAAAGATAAAGATGAAGATGCTGAAAAGGATAATACCAAGCAGAACACCGAAGAAAAAGAAGATGAACCGATAAATATAGCTCCTGAAGATCCTCAGA
>JAFWWX010000269.1 GCA_017517985.1 Clostridia bacterium
AAGAGTCAAAGCTATGCACGATATTCAAGAAAGAATAAAGGAATTAGATGCTAAAAAAGCATCAGACCTTAAACAAAAACGGCTTGATGCTCTTGCAAAAGCTCGTGCAAAACGTGCAGAAAACAAAAAGAACGGAATTAAACCCGAAAAGAAAGAAAAAGACCCAAGAAAAACAAAAGCTAAAATGTCTATGGATAGCACAGTTTCAGACCTTAAATATAATTTGAGACGAGGTGTTGAATCAGACGGATATATTTCAAATTCCGATTTCAGAGTTGAAGATTATGGAAATTCCGTCAGCGTTCAAATCAGATATTTAGGGAAGTGGAAAAATCCATCACACGCACGCTATGAGGAAGATTACGATTGGCAGGAACTTCGTTCTTCAAGCGGCAAGCAGATTGATAAAGTAATAAAGAAAATGTCAAAACAATCAGGTCGCAAAATCACTTGGAGTGCAAGCGAAAAGAATTGGATTGATATTGACATACCAAAAATGAAAGGAGATTAATATATGGGAGGTCGTGGTTCAGGTGGCGGTAAAAGTAGTGGAGGAGGCGGTGCATCTTCTACACCACCAAGATTAGTGAGTGTAAATGATTATTATAAAGAAAAATACTCACAAATGAACGATTTGGAATTAAATCGAGCATACGTTAACGCACAAAACTTGATGAAAAAGGAACAAGCAAAAGTTTTACATGAACAGGAAAAACTTTCAAAAATGATGGAAGAATTTAAAGCATTACCTGCAAATCATCCTGAAGTAAATAAAAAATGGGATGCGATTGATAAACAAATGTCAGTATTAAATGATGCTCGTTCAAAATCAAATATTCGTTCACAGGCATATCTGTTGGCAGTCAATGAAAAATACAATATCAGAGCAAAATACAACTTAAACGATATGAAAAGTATGACTAACGGACAGTTAAACTCTTTTTACAATAAATCATATAAAGAGAGCAGTAAGGCTCGGCAAAAAATCGAAAAAACCTCCAATCCTAAAACAAAAGCAAAATATCAGAAAATATATGATCAGCATAATAAAAACTTCAATAAAGCAAGTGCAGAAATGCAAAAACGTGGACTTGACGGAAAAGGTTGGTAATTGTGTCTGAATGATACGAAATAATCGAAATAGACTTTAAAATCAGCAATAGTCGAGTGATGAATATGACTGTACTTAATTAAAGGAGGTCATTATGACAACAATTACACCTGAAGAAGCATTAAAAAGTAAGAAAAATTTTGAAGAGTTTATGGCAGATTATTATCCGCCAATTGTAACTTCAACATTAGCAAGTTATCCAAAAGCTGATGGACAAACCGTTGTATCCATTTGTGATTTAACACAGAAAATGGAAACAATGGTTTCGCTCTTGAATGAAATTGAGAGTTTAAATCTAAATAAAGCTCCGTTTATAGTTTGGTATGTAACTTCAGAGAAAGAAGAATTGGTTACGGCAGCAAAAGCATTAAATCATTTTGCGATTAAAGGCATTAAAATATTTATTTTTAAAGCCTTTTTGAATGGCGATAAAATGGGCTTTGAATGCCTTTTGAAACCCGACTTAAACGATAAAAAAAGTTATACAAGAAACGAAAATACCCCTGCGAAAATATTTCAAAAAGAATATTGGGAAAAATATTTCGAAATTTGTGATGAATTACAAAGCGAAATGCAAGTCAATCCAAAGCCACAACATTTTCAATATTTGCCTATGGGTAAGCGTGGAGTTCAAATAATGCAAACCGTAAATACCAAATTAGGATATGTCGCAACAGAAATTTTTATTAACAACGACCAGACAATTTTTGAGAAATTATCGGAACATAAAGTTGAAATTGAAGAGGAACTTGGCTTTTTAGAATGGCAACCGATAGAAGGTAAGAAATCCTCACGCATAAGAAAAACACTCGGAGTAGATATTTTAAAAGAAGAAAATATTGAAAGAGCTGTTAAACTCCAAATCAAAACGGCAGAAGATTTTAAGAAAGTATTTTCAAAGTATTTAGTATAGAAAAGGCGGTTAAAATGAGAAATATACAATTTTTAAAAGATTTATATCCGGCAGGAACAAGAGTGAAATTAGTTGAAATGAATGACATACAAGCACCGCCTATCGGGACTTTGGGAACTGTAATGTATGTTGATGATATCGGAACAATTCACATTAAATGGGATAACGGTTCAACACTTGGAGCAGCATATCCCGAAGACAGGGTAAGCAAAATTTAAATGTGTCTGAATGATACGAAATAGGTGCAATAGACTTGAATAGTCGCTGCACCTATTCGATTAATGTGAATGCTAGTAAAACCAAGAAAGGACAACATTATGGGCATCTATTTAGAAGAAAAAGAAG
>JAFWWX010000058.1 GCA_017517985.1 Clostridia bacterium
AAATATGACAGAAGGATTTTTGGTAATTGATAATCAGGCTAACCTTTTAACATATAATTCTGCAGCATTAAAGCTTCTTGATATTACCGATGTCCAGGAAGGAACCGTATTAATGTTAAACCGAACAAAAGGTTTCAGAGACACTGTTCACAGAGTTCTTACAGGCGAGCATTCAGAAAGTACGATTAACATTGATGACAAACACTATAATCTGATTGCAAATCCTGTATACGAAAATGACCGTGTAATAGGTGCAGTTATTGTTATACTTGATGTAACCGAATATACAAACCGCGAAAAGATGAGAAGTGAATTTACATCAAACGTTTCTCATGAACTGAAATCACCGCTTACTTCTATTTCAGGCTTTGCTGAAATAATGATGGCAGGTGATGTTCCCGGTGAAACGGTTGTAGATTTTTCAAAAACAATCTATAAAGAAGCACAGAGACTCATAAGCCTTGTAAGTGACATTATTAAGATTTCAGAACTTGATGAAAAAAACTCTGGCTTTGAGCAGGAACCCGTTGAACTTTTCGAACTTTCCAAATCTGTTACAGAAAGAATGAAGCCTGTTGCTGAAAAGAGAAATATTACTCTTAATGTTCTTGGCGGAACAGCAAAGGTTATGGGCGTAAGCAAAATACTTGAAGAAATGATTGAAAACCTTGTGGATAACGCAGTAAAATACAACAAGGACAACGGAACAGTAGATGTCATAGTTACATCATCCGATAATACTTGTGAGCTTGTAGTACGCGATACAGGTATCGGTATTCCGCAATCAGAACAATCAAGAGTATTTGAACGTTTCTACTGTGTAGATAAAAGCCATTCTAAGCTTGTTGGTGGAACAGGACTCGGACTTTCCATCGTGAAGCACGGTGCAATGTTCCATGGTGCACAAATCAAACTTGAAAGCACCGAAGGTAAAGGAACTTCCATCTCTCTGATATTTAATAAGGCATAAAGTAAGACAATGTGCATTTTGAGAAAAGGAGGTATGCATATTGAATAGAATAGATTTTAACATCAAAAAAGGCTTCATTTGTGATATGGACGGTGTTATATACCACGGAAAAAAGCTTTTGCCCGGCGTTCCGGAATTCATAAAATGGCTTAATGATGAAAAAAAGGACTTCTTGTTTCTCACCAATAACAGCAGTTATACACCAAAAGAACTACAGCAAAGATTATTTCGTTTAGGTCTTGAGGTTGGTGAAGAGCATTTCTATACAAGTGCATTGGCAACATCGGCATTCCTAAAAGAACAGTCCCCCGGATGTTCGGTGTATGCGATCGGCGAAGCAGGGCTTATTAAAGCCCTGTACGATGCCGGGATTACAATGAATGATGTTAATCCTGACTATGTTGTAGTAGGCGAAGGAAAGAATTATTCTCTGGACACACTTACAAAAGCAACAAATCTTGTTCTTGGCGGAGCAAGACTGATTGGAGCAAATTCTGATGTAACAGGACCTGTTGACGGAGGTATTGCTCCTGCATGCGGAGCACTCGTTTCTCCGATTGAAATGGCAACAGGCGCACATGCTTATTTTTGCGGAAAACCGAATCCTCTTATGATGAGAACAGGATTAAGACTTCTTAACTGTCACTCAGCAGATGCAGTCATGGTCGGCGACAGAATGGATACTGATGTAATATCAGGTTTAGAGAGCGGTATGTCAACCGTGCTTGTTCTTTCGGGAGTAACGAGTGAGACAGAGATCAGAACATACGCATATCAGCCTACCGTTGTTTTGAACGGAGTAGGTGATATCGTTAAGATGGCTGTATCCGCAAAGAAAAACAAAGAATGATAAATAATACATATACTAAAAGGCAGATGATTTCCATGAAAAAAATATTTTGGGTTGTATTGTCAGTTTTGTCTGTTGCTTCTGTTGTGGGGTTTATCTTTATCAAAAAAAAGAACAAAACCGGCAAAAAGGACATATAGTTTTTCTGTGCAATAAGGAGGAAAATAACAAATAAAAAGTAATAAAATTTTTATTTCCTATTGAAATTTTATTTTATTAGTGGTATAATATATAAAAACAAATAAGAAACGGGAGCTTGTATTACTTGCTGAGAGGAAGGTATAACCTTCGACCGAGAACCTGATTTGGATAATGCCAAC
>JAFWWX010000270.1 GCA_017517985.1 Clostridia bacterium
AATTCTCTTTAAGAGATATTTACGGGAATGTGGCACATTCCCGTGTAGGCAATTAAGGAACAAAGTGACAGATTGCCTATAGGTGAGAACGAGAAAACTTTGAGCGTTCTCCACCATTGCAGACGGCGGATTTTTAATATAAAAATATCTGCCGTTTGCGGTGTGTGTAGCCACAGGAAGCACACACTTCGGCGGTAGCCGAACAAGCCCTCTGCAGGAGCGCAAACTACCGTAGGTAGCCGCATTTTTGTTGGCTCGCTGACAAAAGTGCATTTGAGTTTACTTTTGACAAAAGTAACAAAACAAAAAGATGCTCTCTGCGTTCGCAATTAAGGAATGTTTTGTTGAATGACGGCGGGCGGTTGCCCACCTTATTGAACAAAACCCAAGTTCGCTATCGCTCACTTGAAAATACAATAAGCGAGGTGAAAAACAATGTTAGAAAGGTCGATTTCTTTTACAAAAGGAGCAGGTGTTATAAGTCATAATGCAAGAGATTTTCTCACGGATAATGTTGATAAGGACAGAGTGCAAAATAACATACAATACTGTCACGGAAAAATTGAAGATGCCTACCAAAAACTGTTTGGTGAAGCATTGGAAAAATACAATGCCAAGCAGACAAGAAAAGACAGAATAGTTGAAAATTATTATGAAAAAATCCGTACCGGGAAACAAGAAAAAACATTCCACGAGGTCATAGTACAGATTGGCGATAAGGACAATATGGGAGCCAAGACAGAGTACGGTCAGCTTGCAGGAAAAATTCTTGACGAGTATATGAAAGGTTTTGCAGAAAGAAATCCGTATCTGCATGTGTTCTCTGCTCACTTGCATATGGATGAAGCATCACCGCATCTGCATATAGATTTTATTCCGTTTACAACAGGCAGCAAGCGTGGACTTGAAACAAGAGTTTCATTAAAGGCTGCTTTGGAAAAGCAAGGCTTTAAGGGTGGAACGAGAAGCTGCACCGAACTGAATGAATGGTACGAAGCAGAAAAGGTGGCATTATCAAAAATAATGCTTCAGTATGGTGTTAAGTGGGTAGAAAAACATACACACGAAAAGCATAAATCCGTCAGTGAATTTAAGAAGCAGAAACTTATAGAAGAAGTGGAAGCTCTTGAAGAAAAAAAGGGGGATATTGAGCGTAAAATTGCTACATATCAGAGTGCCGAAGATTATTCAGATGCTATGGCAGCAAAAATGACAAGCGGAGAGTATAAAATCCCCGAACCGCCCAATTTAATGTCTGCGAAATCATATCACAGCAAGTTTGTTGAACCGCTTATAAAAAAGTTGGTAAATATAATAAAAACACTTGCAAGAAGATGCTATGTAGCAGAGAAAGAAGCGGAGCAGGCAACGAGTAAACTATTAACGGTTCATGAGGAAAAAGAAAGGCTTAAATCTGCAAATTGGGATTTGAGAATGGCTAATAGCCAAATGGGAGTTGAGGTCAGAAATTTTGAGAAAATCAAAAATTTTCTTGGCATAGATAAGGTCAAGGAAATGCTGAAAATAATCAATGCTCAAAAGCACAAAACTAAACAAAAGAAGCAGTCAGAACCGGAACGATAAAATATTTCCCCTTAATAACCTGTACGGGAATGTGTCACATTCCCGTGTGGGTGGTTAGGGAGATAAAATAATTTAACAGGAGGATTTTACAATGGAAAAGTCAATTTTTGAACAAATGGGCGGAACTTACAGACGAGAGGGGGATTACCTGATACCGAACATTTCTGTCCCTGATACAAGGGAATATAATATCGGCAAATATGGAAATCTGCATAGGAAATTCCTTGAAGAAAATTATCCGGTATATTATTCTATTATGCTTTCATCGGGTAAGTTGTTTGCCCGTCTTGAACGGGTAGAAAGAAAAGCACAACAAGAGCTTGATAGGCTTATTCCTTTGCTTGCCGAACAACAAGGGGTTACAGAGGAATTAAAGGCTGAAAATCAACTTAAATGGGTAGGGTTGATGAATAACATTAAAGCACAGGTTGAAGAAATGATATATGCAGAAATCGTATATGTGAGAGGAGAAGAAAAATAAAGAATTTGTAAAAATTGCAACACAACAATAGTATTCTCTAAAACATATTGCGTAAATTAAAATATTATGGTATAATAGTCACATAGAAACGATTGAACGGAGTGGATAACAATGGTAAATACAAATTTTCAAGAATTAGCTTGTGCATTGTGGTTTTATAGCAATCTAATATGATTTGTGCTATTTAATATATAAATCAGTAAAGCAATGTGTAAGCTATTTCTCTTAAATCAAAAGAAAGTGGCTTACACATTTTTTATATAAGTTAATGCTTTATTAACACTTGGAAAGGAGGTATATTATGAAAAGGATTTTAGCGGTTTTATTAGTTGTTATGCTTATAGGTACAATCAATGTTTCGGCAGAGAATCCCTACGGCTTCAATGATGAAATTATGGAATTTCTTAATGAAAATACTGTGGATATTTCAATTTTTCTGCCGATATTTAACTATAATGAATATCCGTCAGCCGAAGTTGTGAAACCTGTGGAAGGTGAAATATATAGAGTTCGTGGGACAGCTTATTCTTATGGTTGGACAGATATTCAAATTCGACAGATGTTAGAGGGATATATAAATACCACTCTTAAATGGATGCATCTTGAATATGCATATATACCAAAGTGTAAGGTGACTCTTAACGGACAGAAAATCAACAGTGAATATCGCAAATATCCTCTGTTGCAATTTCGTGACATAATATATTTCCCAATGAC
>JAFWWX010000271.1 GCA_017517985.1 Clostridia bacterium
CAAGCGCAACCTCGTAATTTCGTTCCATTAAATTTGACATAATTTCACGCATATAAATATTAAAGAACAATGCTAATGAGAAATAGTCATGTTCGTTATGTTCAATAGCATTGTCATTGTAGATCTTAAATGCTTCGTGCCAAAAATAGCAAGTTTCTTTAATATACTTTTCTTTTTTGCAGTTGTTGTACTGCCGGTCAAAAGCTCGCATCTAATATCGTGTTTTTCCATAAGTGGCTTCAATGATTCAAAGTGTTGCATGGCAAGAATTGCAGTAGGTGCCATAAGTGCTGCCTGCCTTTTGTTTTTTACACAAATGTATACAGCACAAGCTGCTATCATTGTTTTACCGCAGCCAACATCTCCCTGAATCAGTCTTCTCATAGGACAATTCACAACTGACATATCATTTACTATATCCTCAACGGCTTTAAGCTGTCCAGATGTCAGTTTAAAAGGCAACGTTTCAAGAAAAGGAGAATAATCACTATAATTCATCTTAAAGCTGGGAGCTTTTCTGCTTTCATTTCCAAGCCTTGCAAGACTCATCTGAAAACCAAGAAGCTCATCAAAAGCAAGTCGTTTTCTTGCCTGCTCGATATCCTTTTCGCTTGTCGGAAAATGAATTTTACAAAGTGCCTCATAGTATGAACAAAGCCCATACTCTTTCTGAAGCTCAGGAGTAAGTATATCAAACTTCTCTTCCTTAAAAACATCAATGCATTGTTTTACCGCGTTTATAATCATATTATCCGTGATACCCGCTGTAAGCGGATATTTCGGTACATAGGAAAGCAAGGGTTTATTCTGGTATATCGGTTCAAATTCAGGGCAGGAAAATTCCGGCTGTGTAAAGCCTCCGGTCACTTTACCATAAAGTCTTACCTTTGTTCCAACAGGTATACTGTAGCTGATATAATCTCGATTAAAAAAAGTACACTTAACGGAGCCTGTGTCGTCATACGCGGAAAATTTCTGAACAGTCATTGCCTTTGTACCGTTTTTACCGGGTATCCTTGTGGACTTTATTGCTGTTCCTATTGTCACAATACACGACTGCACCTGCCCAGGCACAAGGTCACAAACCTGAACAGTATCTCCTCTGTTCTGATAGCCTCTGGGATAGTGCTCGCACAAGTTTAGCACATTATATATTCCAAGCTTTGAGAAAAGCTTTTCACGAGCAGTACTTACGCCAAACAAAGACGAAACAGCACTTGTTGATTTCAACATACGAGCACCTCCTTTTAGAACTTATGTTTTTATTATACACTTACTTTAACGACAAGTCAATACCATTTTCAGTTTTATCTTTACTCACAATTTTATTTTATAAAATAAATTGAGGAGTCCTCAAATGACTCCTCGTGGATTTTATATATTAAAAGAATTTATTTCTTTTCCGTCAAAATCCTTCCAGATAAACTTTCCATCCTCAAATGTCATATATCCGTGGTGACTGTCTTCCTTCGGAATTGATGCAGAACCGGGATTCATATATGTAATATTTCCGTATTTTTCGCATTTCGGAACATGGGTATGACCGTGAAGAAGAATATCTCCGTCAGACATAGGCGGGAGATTTGCAGTATTGAATTTGTGGCCGTGAGTTGCAAAAATCATTGTGTTGTTATATGAAATTAGACAATATTCTGCAAGTATCGGAAATTCAAGTACCATCTGGTCAACCTCGGTATCGCAGTTTCCTCTTACACATAATATCTTATCCTTTAACGGATTCAGCATTGCAATAACCTTCTTGGGTGCGTAGTCCTTGGGAAGATCATTTCTTGGTCCGTGATATAGAATATCGCCAAGCAACAACAATTTATTTGCTTTTTCAGCATTAAACGCGCAAAGAACTTTCTCACAGTAATAGGCCGAACCGTGAATATCAGATGCAATTAAATACTTCATTTAATATTTCCTCTCAATAGTTTTCCTTATGTGAATTCACTTTTATAATACTTATCATTAAAGCCTGCAGAAGCTTATTTTCTGCAGGCTTTTATATGTATAAACTACTTTTGTGTATTAACGAAAAACACACGCTAAAGTAAGTTTCAATTTACAATGCAACAAAAGATTCGTTATACATTATATTTGCACAAAGATAATTACCAGCCTAATGTCTTAAGATAATCTCTGCTCATTTTTGCACATTCAAGTGCGGGAGTTTCATACCACTTATCCTGTTCAACAACAACATAGGATGCACCGGCAGCAATGGAAGCTTCAAGAATTTCCGGGAAGTTCTGCTTACCATAGCCTACGGGTCTGAACTTAAATGTGTTTTCAACTACCTTCTTTTCTTCGGACTTGATTCCAATAAGTTCATACATCTGCTCAGACTTTGAGCCTTCAAAGTCCTTAAGGTGTACAACAGGTGCTCTGCCTGCATACTTTTTAACATATTCAGCAGGGTTTTCGCCGCCTACATTAACCCAGCAGGTATCAATTTCACTCTGAAGATTTTCAGGAGCTGTATTGTTGTACATATAATCAAGACCGTAAGAACCATCGGGCATTCTGATAAATTCAAAATCGTGGTTATGATAAAGAAGTGTCATTCCCTTTGCTCTTGCCTTTTTACCTACATTTTCCATTTTTGCAAGAATTTCATCAAAGTTGGGGTCGCCGGGTCTTGAGCCTTCGCCGAGATAAGGAACAACAACATATTTGCATCCGATTACAACATAATCGTCAAGAATTTTGTCAATGTCACCATCACCCATAAGCTCTGAAATATGGGCTGAATAGCAAGGAAGTTCAAGCTTATCAAGAATAGCTCTGATTTCTGTAGCAGGAATACCGTAAAGACCTGCAAGCTCAACAAAATCGTAGCCAAGCTCCTTAACCTTTTTCATTGTGCCTTCAAAGTCATTTGAAGTTTCTTCTCTAATTGAATAAACCTGAATACCTACAGGAAGAGTTTTCATTTCAGTTACCTCCATAGCCAACTGGCATAAAATTTTGTGTGTTATTTACACAATTTACTTTTTTATTATATCATCAATGAAACATATATTCAAGTGCAAAATTTGTTAATTTTTTGCTTTTATACTGAAAATTACAAATAACCCCGGAGTTTAGAACTCCGGGGGCAAATCTTTATTTGTGAAATTCAGTTATAATATGCTGTATTGCAGCTTCCATAATATCGTAGAAGTACCACTCTGTAGCAACAAGATCTGTAAACGGAATACCCTTTTCCTGAACACAGGCATCAACTGCTTCAGCTGTTGGTGTTCTGCCAAGTGCACGGTTGATAATTGTTACAGCCTCTGCTCTTGTAATCTGGTTTTCAGGTCTGAACTCGCCGTTTTCATAGCCAATAACAAGGTTTGCATTCTTGCAAGCACCTATGTAAGCTATTGCCCAGTGATCCTTTCCAACATCTACAAATGTAGAATTCTCATTTATCGGAATTTTAAAATATCTCTGTATTATTGTTGCAAATTCTGCTCTTGTAATATATCCATCGGGAGCAAAGGAGTTATCTTCATAACCTATTACTATACCATTTTCATACGCAAACGAAACATAGTTATATGCCCAGTGGTCTATATCAATATCCGTAAACTTTGATGTGTATGCCTTCGTACTATCATATTTTCCCGAAATTCTTGCTATTATCGTCGCAGTCTCAGCTCTTGTAATAAGACCTTCTGCTCTCACTTCACCGCCGGGATAACCGTTGATATAGGGACTATGTGTGTCTACCTTTTTTGTATAAAGAGCTTTGAATGTTACATCCTTGGTAATCTTATAGGTTTCAAGGTCTACAGGATTTACTCCGTCAACAGACCACCCCGCAAAGACCAATCCATTGGGTGCTATAACTTCGGGAGAAGCAGTTACATAGTTATTATGGCTTACATAATACTTAAACTTCTGTCCTTCTGCAATTGAACCATCGCCGGCTACAAAAGTTACAACATAAGCCATACCTCCACCACCGCCACCGCCTGCAGGTGGTGTGGAGGGACTTACTCCGCCAGCATAAGTTGATACTGTCGTTGTTCCAGGTACACCAAGCTTATTGGTTTCTGTGATAGGCGTAACCTTAATGGTATAGTTGCTGTTCTTTACTATATCATCGTCCTCAATTGTAACTGCATATTTGTTCTGAGCATTAAGATTTTCTTCACCAGCAGCAACAGTTTCTACAGCTACAACAGTGCCGTTTTTGTCAATAACATCAACCCTATATTCCTTAATTTTAGCTTCTTCTTCATTGTCAACAGCGTTCCAGGAAACATTGAGCTTTAGACCACTGGCAGTAGCTGATACATTTATTTCTGACATATCTGCCGTAAATATTTCAGAAATAGCAACTTCTATATCATAATCAACTTTCTGATCGCGTTCTTTAAGAGCATATACTCCCTTATCCCAGCCAACAAGATCTTCAGGAGCTTCATCTATAGTAGAAATAAGTTCGAGAGCATCAAGTGTTTCTGCGGGGGTTCCTCTGCCAGCAAATTTTACAGTTGCAATAACCTTCTTGTACTCTTCTGAATTTACAAAATCATTGCGCTCTTCTGTTGTATTAGCATACCAAGCAAACAAGACTGTGCCGTTCTCTGTGTTAATAAGGTCTTTGGAAAGATTTGTTTCTGCGGTTGTTTTAATTGTATAATATTCACAGGTTTCACCGATTACTACATCGCCAACCAAATCTTCCTCAGAATTATATGCACCTCCGTCTGCAGAAAGAAGTGTAAGTGCTTCGGTGTTATATGCAAAACCGAAATGCCCTACGCCAAATTCGCCGCCGGAAACCGTAATTGTTGCAGTTGCTGTACTTGAATCAACATCGTATATAAAATCAATTCCATATTCGGGTTTTTTATCTTCTGCGTTTACTGTAAACACAGCAGTTGATGCAAGCATTACAACCGAAAGGAATAAAGATAATAATTTCTTTGTCTTCTTCAATTTTTGTTCCTCCAAAATACAAATAAGCAAGGGAGGGAGATATCCGCCCTCAAAATAACATAGTAATTATACATCAAAAAACTTTTCTTGTCAAGTTTTTTTAAGCAACACAAATAGATTTGTAAACATTACATAAATTTTAATTTTTTGTAACACTGTAATTATACAATAAAAAACAATTGTTGTCAATTACTTTTAACAAATATGAATATTTTATAATATGTTGCGTTGTTTCTTATCTTTTATAACAAAGGCTAATTCCAAAAGTTTATGAGAGTTGTATTATAAAAATATTTCACATATCGTTTCTTGACATTACAAAAAAATAATAATATAATGTATAATATATATTTTTTCAGGTGAGCTAATGTTAAAATTTTTCTTCAGTGTTTTCAAAAAAAATCACGGCGATATACAAAGTGCCACTGTCAGAGAATCCTATGGTACTCTAGCGGGAATTTTCGGTATAATTACAAATCTTATTCTTTTTGTAATAAAGCTTGTTATTGGTATTCTTTCCGGAAGTATTTCAATTCTTGCGGATGCTATAAACAATCTTGCGGATTCTGGCTCCTCCATTCTCACAATAATTGGCTTTAAGCTGTCCTCAAAGCCTGCAGACAAGGAGCACCCTTATGGTCACGAAAGAATGGAATACCTTACAGGACTTGGTATTTCCGTACTTATTCTTATAATCGGTTTTGAACTTCTTACCACTTCTTTTAAAAAGTTGTTTTCCCCAGAACTTCCAAATTTCAGCAACATTACTTTTATTGTTCTTTTCATTTCAATTCTTTTAAAGCTGTTTCAGGGATTATTTTATAAAAGAGTAGGAAAAATAATCAAATCCGATACTCTTATTGCAGCATACACAGACAGCTTTAACGATGTTATCTCCACCACAGCAGTTTTGATTTCCACAATTGTATCATTTTTCTCCGGAATAATTCTTGACGGCTTTATCGGTATCGGAGTTTCACTGTTCATTATCTACTCAGGTATAAAGCTCATTGTTGAAACTGCAAATCCTCTTATCGGCACAGTTCCCGACTGTGAGACGGTAAACAGAATTTCCGAAAAAATAAAACAGTATGATGTAGTTCTGGGGATTCACGACCTTGTAATTCATTCGTATGGTGCAAATAAATGCTTTGCCTCTGTTCATGTTGAAGTGGATGCAAATTCCGATATATCCGTCGTTCACGACACCATTGATCTTATTGAACGCGACTTTATGATAAATCTCGGTATAAGTCTTGTTATTCACATGGATCCTATTATTACAAACAGTCCTGAGGTTGAAGCAGCAAAGAGTATTGTAACAGACATTATAAATAACATTTCACAGGAAATTACAATGCACGATTTCAGGGTGGTATTCGGAGATTCCCACACAAATCTCATTTTTGATGTTTGTATCCCCTTCTCCTTTGAATTGTCCGAGAGAGAACTTACAGAAAAAATATCCTCAGAAGTCAGCAAAATTCACGACAACTGGTTTACTGTTATTACGGTTGACAGAGATTATAACAGATATAACGCATAAGAAAAAGGAGGAATCAGAATGCTGTTATCTCAACTTGGCGCTTTAAGTGAAAATCCGAGAATGGCGATTATAAGTATTATGCTTATGGTTCCTTCCCTGCTTATAGCTCTGACAGTTCACGAATATGCACACGGCAGAATGGCACTTGCCCTGGGTGACAAAACCGCCCTGATGTACGGAAGGCTGAGTCTTAACCCGTTGCATCATCTTGACCCCATCGGTGCGTTAATGCTTCTCCTTTTTGGATTCGGTTTTGCAAAACCGGTTCCGGTAAATATGAGAAATGTTTCAAAAGTAAGCTATAAAACAGGTACTGTACTCATATCACTTGCAGGACCCTTGTCAAACCTTATACTTGCTTTTATAGGTGTATTTGGTTTACTTATGACAGACACTATAACACAAAATTTATATCAGATTCCAATATCCACAATTATATACTACAGCTTGCCATTAGGCTCTAATCTCGCCATAATCATTTTCACATTTTTCCAGTACTTTTCCCTTTTAAATATTGGCCTTGCAGTATTTAATCTCATACCAATTCCGCCACTTGATGGGTCAAGAATACTCACAGTGTTTCTGCCCGGTAAAGCTCAGATGTGGTTTCACAAATATGAGCATATAATTCAAATTGTTCTTTTTGCTCTACTTTGGATGAACGTTCTCAATGGAATACTTGTTCTCGCCAGAAACTTTATATTTAACGGAATGGTAGACTTAATCTCGCTCCTGCCGTTTATAAAATAAACAAATTTAAGGATGTTATTTATGCCGAGAGAAAACAATATGACAGCAGCAGAAATAGAAAACTTGAGTATTTTGGAGGAAAATGACGGTCTTACATTTTCCCTGGAAGAAGTATTTGAAGGTCCTCTTGATCTTCTGCTCGCACTGATTGCTAAAAACAAAGTAAGTATCTATGACATACCCATTCAACTTATATTTGAACAGTATATGCAGTATATAACCAGAATGGAGATGTTCAATATGGAAGTTGCGTCTTCCTTTATTGTTATGGCTGCACAGCTTATGGTAATAAAGTCAAGAATGCTTCTTCCACCGAAAGAAAATGACGAAGAAGACCCCAGGCAGGAGCTTGTTGATATGCTTCTTGAGTATCAGCGTGCAAAGGAAACTGCAAGCGAGCTTCATGACAGGGAGCTAACATATATGGGTAGATTTGAAAAGCCCCCGGAAAAGGTTGAAGCCGAACCGGAATATTCATTATCCCACGACATTCAGCTTTTAAGGGATGCCTTTGTGAGAGCATACTCGAGAAAATTTTCCTCTGAGGAAACTCTCGCATCTCTTGAAGAACCCATTGACGAACTTATAACAGCGACACGCCAGGTAAGTGTAACAGAAAAGATAAATTCTGTAGTCAGTGTTTTAAAATCCGTTAAGAGAACGACACTCGGAAGTGTATTTTTAAGCTCTGAAACCAAGCACGAGCTTGTTGCAACCTTCCTTGCGCTGCTTGAGCTTATAAAGGGAAGGCGTGTTACGGTTATATATCTTAATGACGAAGATTATAGCGACTGCGATATAGAGTATAACGAAGATTCGGAGGATATACCTCTCGACATTACAACCGACGATTCGGTTTCTGAATTTGAATAAGATTTGAAAGGATTATACCGATGGACGAACAGATTACTCAAAACAACGGAGTTCAGTTGGATCTTGCCTTTGACCTTGAATATTTCGTGCTTGCTGCGG